>CAMZKQ010000230.1 GCA_947311265.1 uncultured Chlorobiota bacterium
ATAGCAGTAGGCGAAACCCTCTACGATTTTGGCAACCAAGCTACTGAAAACGGTATTGTATATAGCTTAAATAGAAACCCTGATATTGGAGAGGCTGGTGTATTTACAGCAGTATCTGCCCAAACAGGAAATGGTCAGTTTTCTGCCAATCTAACCAATCTTGTCCCCGGGCAAACTTATTTTTATAGGGCCTATTCTACAAATGACAACGGTACTGGTTACGGTGCAGAAATGTACTTTGTTTCTGGCTGTACTGCTATTGTTGGTGCACCTTGGAATGAAAATTTAGAGCTTATTTCGCCTCAAATCAACTGCTGGGTACAAACTCAAATTGATGGTACAAATTTGGAATGGACACTTGCCAAAGGGAACGGTTCAACCAGCCCTTCGACAGCACAAGATGGGCAAACGAACCTACTTTTAAAATCCACAGGTATCTCCCCAAAAACAGTGATTATAAATTCCCCCATTTTTGATTTCTCATCGCAAAGCAACCTCTCACTTTCATTTTGGCAGGTACACAAATCTTTATTCAATTTCAAAGATACCCTACGGGTAATGTATCGAACTTCGCCTGCCAGCCAGTGGCAAGAACTAGCCACCTACGGCAATTCCGAACCTAGCTGGACAAAAGAAATCATAGATTTACCCAACCTCTCTGCCGAGTACTCCATAGCTTTTAAAGGCACAGTAGGTGGTGCTCATGGTATTGGTATTGATAATATTAAAATTGGAAATTTTACAGGAATATCAAATACGACTAAAATAAATACTAATTTTACCATATACCCCAACCCCACAGAAGATGGTATTTTCTTTGTAAAATCAATAGATACACAGCAGAAATATAATATTATTGTAACAGATATTTCAGGAAAAATGGTGTTCAATAAAAATAATATCAATACAAAAAAAGACTTTAGGATAAACCTTTCGGAAAAAGCAAAGGGCATTTACTTTATACAAATTAGTGCAGAAAACTATATTTCGAGCTCAAAGATTATTGTTCAGTAAAAAAACTAGCTATAGCCCTTTCGTTTTACCAAATAAAAAAAGTGTAACCTTTGAGGTTTGCACTTTTTTTATACTTTTGTGCAAATTTAAAAAACAAGCCTTTTACCTCAATAACCAAGCTAATAAAATGCAAACTTGCACCATTTTTTTTAACGAAAAAGAATTAATTTTGTCCAAAGCACAGCTAAGAGAAATTGGATACAGCTTTGATATTTCATCGGAAGAAAATTTAGGCGTTTTTATATCTGGTTTTTTGAACAAAGAGGCAATAAACCCTGCACTTATTTTTGGAGGTTCGGTAGATTTGATATTGAAAAAACTACAAAAACAATTCAAAAACATTGAAGCAGCAGGCGGTTTAGTTTTTAATGCTAAAAATGAATTTCTACTTATCAAGCGTTTGGGCAAAGCAGATTTGCCAAAAGGCAAAATTGAAAAAGGAGAAGACCCCAAAACAGCTGCTCTTCGGGAAGTAGAAGAGGAATGTGAATTTCTGGCATGCGAATAATTTCTGAACTGCCCCCAAGTTTTCATATCTATTTTCATAAAAAAAAGTATGTCTTAAAAAAAACCTATTGGTTTTCGATGTGCTACGAAGGTGGGCAAGAACCAACTCCACAAACCGAAGAGGCTATTGAAACTGCCGAATTTGTATCCTGCCTTGATGCCGAAAAATACGCAAAAGCAAGCTATAAAAATCTACACTATATGTTTGAAATTATAGCTGAAAGGAGTAATTTTGACTTTTCGGTTTAAAGTAAATTTTCGCTTATAAAGAACTCTTCGGAAAGCCTAGAAATAGGGTAGCCCGAGAGCTTTTTGTGAGTAAGGCAAGTGAAATTTTCTTGCTTATTAAAATTTGAGCTATAAAAATAGGCGTGAATTTTACGGTGGCTTAGTATGTGTACTTTTTCAAATGCCAACTTTTTAATTTTAGTACCTCCAAATTTTTCTTTGAAAACCTCTTGTAATTTTGCGGGACTTATTTTCTTTTGAGTTTCAAGTAGTGGTAGCTCGTAAAGCCCTTGCCAAATATCTTTATTTTTTCTTTTTTGAAGGTAAATATTGTTCATATCATCATTCAAAAAATAATAAAAATAGCGGCTTTTTACTTTTGTTTTTTTTGCCTTTACAGGCAATTCAAAAACAGTACTATCTGCAAAAGCAGCACAGCTTTTAATAAATACACAATGCTCGCAATCCGGATTTTTAGGGCGACAAACCATTGCCCCGAACTCCATAACTGCCTGATTATGCTCGCCCGGCTGCTTTTTATCAAGCAATTTTTGTGCTAAGGCTTTAAACTCTTTTGCCCCAGCCGAGGTATCTATTGGGGTATGGATACCGTAGAGGCGAGATAAAAAGCGGTACACATTACCATCGACCACGGCATGGGGCAAGCCAAATGCAATCGAACTAATGGCCGATGCGGTATAATCGCCTACTCCTTTTAAACTTAGCACACCTTTATATGTATCAGGAAAAATGCCTGAATACTCATTTACAATTTGTTTAGCAGCAAAGTGCAAGTTCCTTGCTCTTGAATAATAGCCCAAACCTTGCCAAGCATTTAAAACCTCTGCCTCCGAAGCACTTGCAAGCTGCTTTACATCTGGAAAAAGCTGAATAAACTTTTTATAATATGAAAGCCCTTGTACCACTTGGGTTTGTTGTAAAATAATTTCTGAGACCCAAATTTTATACGGATTTTTTATACCACGCCAAGGTAACTTACGTTTATTTTCAACATACCATGTATTCAACACCTCTTTAAAGTCCACTATATCAATATTTTATAAAAAAAATCTTTTTTTTTGTTAATTTTTAGCCCAACCGCTTTATTTATAAAAAGAAAAACTATATATTTGCATTTCTAAAACAAGGCGTAACCAATTGATAATTAAAATACTTAAAAAATGACCAAAGCAGACATCGTAAACGATATTTCTAAAAATACAGGAATTGAAAAGATAATTGTTCAGAAAACTATTGAAGCTTTTATGGAGTCCGTAAAAAGCTCACTAATTGATAACAATAACGTTTACTTAAGGGGTTTCGGGAGCTTTATCGTAAAGAAAAGAGCTGAAAAAACAGCTCGAAACATCTCTAAAAATACAACTATAATTATTCCGGAACACTCCATACCTGCTTTTAAACCTGCTAAAGGTTTCACTAGCAAAGTTAAGGAAAATACAACAAAGAAATAAATAAAGTTATCAACTAATAATACACAAAAAATGCCAAGCGGAAAAAAAAGAAAGCGACATAAAATGTCCACCCACAAAAGAAAAAAACGTCTTAGAAAAAATCGTCATAAGAAAAAAGGCAAATAGGAAATTGCCTAAATGGTTATATTTACAACTGTATTTCAGTTGTTTTGAATAGATTTACGAACCAAAAAGTACTCTTCAAAGTACTTTTTGGTTTGTTTTTTGATAGTTAGTTCGAGTAAAAAAAATAAAACCAGAAAAGGTTTTTTACAAATTTCAAATCTAAATTTTGAACAACGAATTAGTAATAGACATCACCCCTTCAGAAATGTCAATGGCTCTTATTGAAGAGAAACGCCTAGTTGAACTTCATAAAGAAAAGAGTAACAAGCAGTTTTCTGTAGGTGATATATATCTTGCCAAAGTTAAGAAAATTATGGGTGGGCTTAATGCTGCATTTGTAGATGTGGGCTACTCTCGTGATGCCTTTCTTCATTACCTAGATTTGGGTGCTCAATACAAATCGCAACAGCATTTTTTATTACAAGCACTAGATAAAACTTTGCCTGCTCCTAATTTATCAAAATTTAAGCTCACCGATGATTTAGACAAAAAAGGGAAAATATCAGATGTAGTCAATGGCGGGCAAGTTATTTTAGTTCAAATTGCCAAAGAGCCGATTTCGACAAAAGGCCCTAGGTTAAGTTCTGAAATTTCTATTGCTGGGCGAAATTTAGTGCTGATACCCTTCTCTAATAAAGTATCGGTTTCGCAGAAAATAAGGTCGAGGGAAGAAAAAAAACGACTAAAAAGTTTAATATTAAGTATCCGCCCTAAGAACTTTGGTGTAATTATACGTACTGTTGCTAAAGATAGGCGGGCTGCCGTTTTGGACGAAGAGCTTACTTCCCTTGTTAAAAAATGGGAAAGTGTTTTCTCTAAAATTAGGCAAGCAAAACCACCAGAATTACTAATGGGTGAGCTTAACCGCCCAGTAGCCTTGTTGCGGGATATAATGAACAGTTCGTTTAATAAAATTCATATTAATGACCCAAAAGTTTTTACTCAAATAGAGAGTTATGTCTCGCAAATTGCCCCTGAGAAAACAAATATTCTTAAACTCTATTCTGGCGATAAGCCAATTTTTGAACACTTCGGAATAATTAGACAATTGAAAGCCTCTTTCGGAAAAACAATTACAGTAAAAAATGGTGCCTATATTATTATAGAGCATACCGAGGCACTTCATGTTATAGACGTGAATAGTGGCAATCGAATGCGAAAAAGTAACGACCAAGAGGCTAATGCTTTGGAGGTTAATATCTCATCGGGTATTGAAATTGCTAGGCAGCTTCGCTTGCGTGATATGGGCGGAATTATTGTGATTGATTTTATTGATATGCGGGCGGCAGAAAGCCGCAAGAAGTTATACGCTGTCATGAAAGAAGAAATGGCAAAAGACCGTACAAAGCATAGTATTTTACCGCTCTCTAAAATTGGGCTGATGCAAATAACTCGCCAGCGGGTACGCCCAGTTACAAATATTATAACTGCTGAGGGTTGCCCATCTTGCAAAGGGACTGGCGAAGTTACTGCAAGTGTCTTATTTATTGATGAAATTGAAAATCATCTGGACTATTTAATAGAAAAAAAGTGTAGAAATATGACCTTATTAGTGCATCCATATATTGCAGGATTTATTACTAGTGGTCTTAAATCTAAGCGATTGGAGTGGTTTTTGAAGCATAAACAGTGGATAAAAATAAAACCCGAAGTAAGCTATGGTTTCCTTCAATATAATTTTATTAATAAGGAAGGTAAGCGGATAAAGTTATAGTAGCCCCTAATCAGAAAACGATTTACAAATAATATCGGCAGTACGCTCTGACGCTCCTACACCGCCCAATATTTCGCGCATTTTTTTATAATTATTAAGCATATTTTTACGGTACTGCTTATCGTTCAATATTTTTTCTAGCTCTGCACTCAAATTATCTGTAGTCATTTGGTATTGAATGTACTCCTTAATGATTGGCTTATCTGCCACCAAATTTACCAAAGAGATATATTTAACCTGCATTACTCGCCGAGCAATTTGGTAAGAAAAAAAATCGCCACGGTAACAAACCAGTTGCGGAACGCCTAAAAGTGCAGCTTCCAAAGTGGCTGTTCCTGAGGTAATTAAAGCTGCATCGGACTGTTGTAGTATATCATAAGTCTTGTCCTTAATTATTTTTACATTTTGCTTTTCGGTATAGCTTTTATACACCTCCAAATCTAGCGAAGCGGCGGCAGCCATTATAAACTGATGGTTAGGAAATTTACTGATTACAGATAACATAATGGCTAAATTATGTTTTATCTCCTGCTGCCTACTGCCGGCCAAAATAGCTATAATAGGCTTATCTTCAAGCTGATGCTCTTCTAAAAAAGTAGCCTTTGTTTTTTTATTTTGGATATTATTTTCAATAGCATCTAAGAGTGGATTACCCACAAACTCAACGGGATAGGAAAATTGTTTATAAAATTTAATTTCAAAAGGAAAAATGACAAATAATTTATCTACAAATTCCTTAATTTTATAAGCCCTCTTTTTTTTCCAAGCCCAAATTTTTGGGGAGATATAATAATAAACAATAAAGCCTTTCTTTTTAGCAAATTCTGCCATACGCAGGTTAAACCCAGGATAATCTACAAGTATCAGTAAATCAGGATTAAACGACAATATATTTGCCTTACATTGTTTAAAATTTCGTTTAATTTTTCCTAAATTTTTTAGCACATCAACAATCCCCATAAATGCCGTTGATTTGTAGTGCATATCCAATTGCCCCCCTTGTGCGTGCATTAAATCTCCCCCCCAAAATGCAAACTCGGCTTGGGCATCTTTTTTTTTGAGGGCTTTCATTAAATTAGAAGCATGCAAATCTCCCGATAATTCTCCTGCAATGATGTAGTATTTCAAGTTTTATAAATATTTTAGATAAACAACATATAGCCCAACCACAACAGCACCAATAATTACGCCTTTTGTACTTGCATAAAATTCTCTATTAAGAAAAAAATAGAAGACCAATAAATCTATTAACACACTCACCCTCAACATATCAGCATATACTCCATAGGCAAAAGTATGTTTAAAGTAGCGTATAAAATCCATCTCGCCAGAACGTGCCATTATTACAATTACACTTATAATAAGCGGCAATATTGAACCAATAATTAGCCCAAACCAAACGGTGTCATACTTTGTTTTTTTTCTTAGATGCATTATAAATTCCAATTTTTTAGCTGTTTAATACTCTTATAATCAGTAAAATCTACCTTTACAGGGGTAACTGAAACATAGTTGCTTTGTATGGCAAAATCATCGGTATCTTCGGCATCAGGTTCCAAATTTGTAAAGCCTCCGGAGAGCCAAAACACAGGTTTATTGTGTGGGTGGTTGGCTGGTATAAATTCTTCTGCCCAAAAACCGACTGCCGTTCGGCAGATTTTAACCCCCTTAATTGGCTCAGCTTCAACAACTGGGAAATTTACATTAAGGGAAGTCCCCTGTCCTAGCCCATTTTCCAAAACCTTAGTGATAATTTTTTCGATATATGGTTTTGTAAACGCAAAATCAAGATAGGTATCGTAGTGGCAAACCGAAAATCCTACCGAATGTATGCCGTTCATGCTACCTTCTATGGCTGCTGCCATAGTGCCTGAGTATATTAGGCTTGCCGAGGTATTTGTACCATGATTTATGCCCGATAAAATCAAATCTGGTTTTTCGCTAGTGAGCTCATGAATTGCTAATTTTACACAAT
This sequence comes from uncultured Chlorobiota bacterium, assembly GCA_947311265.1. Classification (GTDB taxonomy): domain Bacteria; phylum Bacteroidota; class Bacteroidia; order Bacteroidales; family JAADGE01; genus CAMZKQ01. The sequence goes on from CAMZKQ010000230.1 coordinate 7,037, forward strand.
CTACTGGCGTTCCGGAAATGGCATACTCGGCATACTGCTCTGTTTTTTCTATCTTTTTATAAGATAAAGTCCCCTCAATGGTAATGGAATGCGATTTTGCAGATTGTGCCGAATCGGGGGCTGCTACAATAACTCGACCAAATTGCTTGGCGATGCTAATGAGTAATCTTATCCCTGGAGCATTTATTCCATCATCATTTGTTACGAGAATTAAAGGTCTATTTTTTTTCAATTTTGTATATTTTAATTTGTTTCTATAATCCAGTTTCTTAACTTCGTTATTTTTACAAAGTTATTAAATTCTTCAATAAAACAGCAAAAATGTACACCGCAGAAACAAAAATACGAGTACGCTATAGCGAAACCGACAAAATGGGCTATGTTTATTACGGCAATTATGCCGCATATTTTGAAGTTGCTCGTACCGAAATGATACGAAAAATAGGACTAACTTATAGAAGCATGGAAGAGCAGGGCATTATGTTACCTGTCCTTTCGTTTAGTATAAAATACTTTCGCCCAGCATTTTACGATGATTTACTGACAATAAAAACGATATTAAAACAACTCCCTAGCTCACGAATTGAGTTTGAGTACGAAGTGTATAACGAAGCCGGAAAATTACTCAACAAAGCTGAAACTACCCTTGCTTTTGTTGATGCTAAAACGATGAAACCCGTGGCAGCACCAGAAATCCTAATCGAAAAAACAAAACAATACTTTAGCCCAAATGATGATGAGCAACTAATAGCTTAACAAAAGATATTATATCTAAAGACTTTGCAGTGCAAGCTCTCTACGGCAACGCCAATATTAACAGCGGAAACATAACAATAAATAAGTAAAAAATGTCCTTAAAAGCAGAAAATATATCAAAACTATATGGTACGCAAAAAGCCCTGAATAATGTAAGTTTTGAAATAAAAACAGGCGAAATTGTAGGTTTTCTAGGACCAAATGGTGCAGGAAAATCCACAATGATGAAAATAATTACTGGCTACATCAACCAATCTGGTGGTAAAATTACCGTAAACGAATTAAACCTAGCAGAAAAACAACAGGAAATTCGCCAGCAAATTGGTTATCTGCCCGAACATAATCCGCTGTATTTGGATATGTATGTAAAAGAATATCTGCAATTTACCGCCCACTTATATAAAATAAAAAATGTAAAACAACGCACCGAAGAAATTATAAAAATGACCGGACTAGGGCTAGAGAAGCATAAAAAACTCTCCGCTTTATCCAAAGGCTACCGCCAAAGAGTAGGCATTGGTGCAGCACTGATACACGACCCAGCGGTGCTTATCTTAGACGAACCAACCACAGGACTAGACCCCAACCAAATTATAGAAGTTAGAAACTTAATAGCCAAAGCTGGGGAGAATAAAACGGTAATGCTTTCTACACACATCATGCAGGAAGTCGAGGCAATTTGCAACCGAGTTATAATTATAGATAAAGGCATAATTGTTGCCGATAGAGCCACCGAAAAAGTGGCAGAACTTAGCACCGAAAACTTTATTACCATAGAAATTGAACTCGATAAAGTAACCAATAAAGACGAACTGCTTAAAATACCTTTGGTTACAGCAACTGCAAAAATTAATGACAAGCATTGGGTATTAAACACAAAAAAAGAAAAAGATGCACGCCCAGAAATTTTCAAATGGGCAGTCGCCAACAACTTTGTACTCCTGGCTATGCAAAAGAAAGAGAAAAATATGGAATCTATTTTTCGAGAACTTACAGGAAAACAATAATTTAGAGAACTATTTTTAAAATTCACCTTTAAAATAGGGCAGTTCGCCATAAAAATATTTATTAAATAACTTTTTTTATTAAATTGCAGTTTACAATATAACCCCGCTAAGTAACATCAAATTCCTTAAGACAATACCCCATGAAAAAAAACATATACACCTTACTATTTATCCTAACACTAAGCTTGGGAGGCTATGCACAAACCGCACTAGAAGTAGCAAAGCTAGAAGTTGGCGAAACTTACATAGAACAAGGCAAGTTTAAAAAAGCCGCCAGCACCTTTAAAGAGCTACTGGATAAGCACCCAAAAAGCCCAGTCTATAGCTTCCGCTATGGCTATTGCCTTATGAATACAGAAAGTGGGCGATTTAATTCGATAACTTACTTTCAAAATGCAATAGAAAACATTAAAAATAACACCTCCGAAGAGCTTTCTGAAATGATGATTTATTTTTATTTAGCAGAAGCATACTCACTTAATTATCAGTTTGATATGGCAATATCTACATATCAAGAAATAAAAAAGAAAGTTACCAAATCATCGCAAAAAAAAGAAATTGATGAAAAAATTAAAAAAGCAAAATTTGCAAATGCCATGTTTTTTACCCCACGACAACTTGCCGTTACCAAACTGGGCGTAATTAACTCCCCCTACGCCGACCACAGCCCAGTCATCACCGCAGATGAGTCTGTAATTATTTTTACATCAAGAAGAAAAGGCAGTACTGGTAACGAAAAAACATTGAGCAATACCTATTTTGAAGATGTTTATATTTACGATAAACGAGAAGGCATTTACGCCAAACCAAAAAATATAGGTCCCCCAATTAATAGCAAACTCCACGAGGCTACCTGTGGGCTTTCGGTAGATGGGCAAGAAATGTTCTTATACAAATCCACAAGCGAAAAAGACGGCAACATCTATTACAGCCAGCTTAATGGCAGCACATGGAGCACACCAAGAAAACTAGGCAGCAACATCAACTCAAAAAAACGAGAGGTACATGCCTCACTCTCTGCCGACGGTAAATTCCTTTATTTTAGTAGCAACCGAAAAGGCGGCAAAGGGGGTAGAGATATTTACGTTTCTGAAAAAAGAGATGATAAAACATGGGGCCCTGCCAAAAACTTAGGCAAAACTATTAATACGGAGCTAGATGAAGAAGGCCCATATATCCATCCAGACGGCAAACGCCTCTATTTTAGCTCCAAAGGACACCCAGGCATGGGCGGCTACGATATTTTTTATAGCGAAAGGCAAAAAGATGGCAGTTGGGGCGAACCAATTAATATGCAGTTCCCTTTAAATACAGTAGATAACGACGTTTTCTATGTCCCATCGGCAGATGGGCAACGGGGCTACTACTCCTCCCAAAGTGGCGGGCAATCCAATATCTATATTGCCACATTGTACGACCAAGATAAATCTAAAGTTACCCTTGTAAAAGGCATTACCATGGACAGCAAGGTAGATACCGTCGCTTTTGCAAAAAGCGAATGTAAAATATCAGGCGAAACTATACTACTACCCAACAATAGACGCATGAAAGCTAAACGCACCTACCAAATGGGCGACAGCGTCTATATAGCCCGCTGGGATTTAAGAAAAGACAGTATTTTTATTTCCGATAGTATTTACCGAGTACCCAGAAATACAACACTTTATGTGCTAAATGCAAACGATGGCTCGCTAGAAAATGCTTACTCCCCTAACACAATTTCAGGCAAATATTTATTTATACTCAGCCAACGAAAAGACTATAAAATATACTACGAAGCAGAAGGACATATTTTCGACACTCGAAATATCCAATTATCCAACAGCACATCGTACAACGAAATTACCTACAATGCCGAAATGGATACCATGATTCGTGGTAAAATTAAGAAATCAAAAAATACACCTTTTGATAAAAAAGAAACTCGGCTAAATAAATACACAAAACTAGAAATGGAATTATTAGCACATTTCATGAAGAAGTACCCCAATTTACTAGTTAATATCTCTGGATACGACTACCTTATCGAGCGGCTTTCGCCGAAAATGCGCCCCCAAAATTTCAAATATATAGCCAACCGCAAAAAGGCAATGATTAGTTTCTTAATTTCCAAAGGCATAAGTGCCGAAAGAATTAAAGAAGACCTATCGAGCAACCACATTGTAGGCGACTCTATAGAGTACACAATTTATGACCAAACTACTATCCGCATTGCAGAGCAAGAAAAGGAAGCCCGATTAAAAATTTACGACGATGCACTTATTGCTGCATACAAAGACCAAAATGGATTTAATACGTACGAAAAAGATGCAGATATTGCCAAAACTTACGAAGTGTTTGATATGCAGTTTGAACTCAACAAAGCCACTAGCCCCAATTACAAACAAAATATACAAACCTTGGCCGATTTTCTAAACACCAACCCCAACGCAGTTGTCGAAATTGCTGGATATACCGATTTGCAAGGCAGTAGTGCCTACAATAAAAGACTCTCTAAAAAACGAGCCAATTTTATTGCCGATAACCTATTGCAGAAAAAAGTAAGAGAATCTCAGATTATAGTAAAAGGCAAATCATACAACAAGCCTATTGCAAAAAACAAACTCGCCAACGGCGAATTTAACTGGGAATCATTAGCTTATAATAGAAGGGTAGAAATTACACTAATAAAAGAAGGCAAAGACGAACTCGTTGTAAGCCCAATAAATGTACCCCAAAAGTACAAAACAAAAAATTATAGCAAAGCAACTGCCTCTACAATAGATACTTATGCAATAAGCATTAAAACCGCAGCACGAAAATTACCACTCTCTATTTTCGGCACATTGGGTGTAAAAGTGCATAAGCAATCCGACGGTAGCTACCTCTACTACCAAGGCAGTTACAAAACCGAACAAGAAGCAGAGCAAAAATTAAACACCATAAAACAAGCCTACCCAAAAGCATTTATATTTATCAGGGATTTTTAATTAAATTCTAATTAAAGAAAACTGTAATCAGAGCACTTTACAAAAAAAGAGAGGCAATTCAAAATGCCTCTCTTTTTATAAAATATTCTAGCTATAAGTACTATCCCCAACTTTCCACATGGATTTGCCCTGGGGCTTTCTTTTTATGGATAACAAAACCATCTTTCTCTAAATTCTCGAACATTGCCTCAACCATTCTTGGGTTGCCACAAAGAAAAATATGAGTATTCTCAGGCGTAGATTTCTCGCCAAGAGCTTTTGTAATTATTTGGTCATCTATCCACATATCTTGCACAAATCTAGTATCGCCCCCCCATGGTACAGGCTCTTTTTCGGGTTCAAGAATCGTAGGGAAATAACTAAATCGAGGCGAAATATTATCCAACAGCATCAATTCCGAACGGTAACCCAAATCCCAGGAATGGGCAGCTCCGTGTATAACCACGATATTCCCGCCTTCTTTGCCCAAAATATTAGACCGCAACATACTAATATAAGGTGCAACTCCTGTGCCAGTAGCAATAAGTACAACATTATTATCTTTTGGCACTTGCTCCAAAGTAAACATACCCACCATTCTTTTGCCTAGCTCCAGCTTATCGCCAATTTTAAGGGCAAAAAGCCGTGGGGTTAATGCACCTGATGTTACCAAAGAAATATAAAACTCGATAAAATCCTTTGCTTTTGATGATGACGCAATAGAATAGACCCTTTTTATGAGCTTATCTTGCTTTACACTTTCGTGATCAGGCTCAGAAGGTTCAGCCTTAGGCGATTGTGGCGTAAGTGCTAGCGAAGCAAATTGCCCAGAAACAAAATCGGGCAACTCCCACCCTAGCGGTGATATTCTAAAAATCCGCATCGTAGGCGACACCTCTACTATCGAGGAGACAACTGCATTATATTTACTTTCCATATTATTTTGAGAGTTAGTTTTAAATGTATTAATTTCAACAAAAATAATCTTAATTAGCAAACTTGCAAAACCAAAGCAGATTATTTATTGTAAGAAAATAAACTTTTGCCAAAAATCCAACAAAAAAGTTACCTTTGCAAAAATTTTATAGTATGACTTTCAACGACTTAAAAATACTCACCCCTTTGCGTAATGCTTTGGCAGATTACAAATACATTTATCCCACCGCCGTGCAGCAACAGGCCTTTTCGCCTATCCTTTCGGGGAAGGATATTGTCGCCATTGCACAAACCGGAACAGGAAAAACATTTTCCTACCTTTTGCCTATTTTAAACCAGCTAAAATACTCGAACCAACGCCAACCAAGAGTACTAATCATTGTGCCAACTCGGGAGCTAGCCATTCAGGCAATCGCTGATGTACAGGAACTGACCAAATATATGTCGGTACGTTCGGCTGCGGTCTATGGGGGGACAAATATTGCAACCCAAAAACAAATGGTGTACGATGGTCTGGATATTTTGGCCGCCACCCCCGGTCGGCTATACGATTTGGCCGTTTCCGGGATTTTGCGTTTAAACTCTATCCAAAAGCTAGTGATAGATGAGGTAGACGAAATGCTACAGCTAGGCTTCCGCCGCCAAATTGAGGACATTATGGAACTACTCCCACAACGCAGGCAGAACCTAATGTTCTCTGCCACTTTGCCCAAAGCTGCAGAGGTATTAATTACAAAATATTTCCATTCACCACACAAAATTGAAGTGGCACGCCATGGCACACCGCTAGAGCAAATTAAACAAACGGCCTATCATGTACCTAACTTTTTTACGAAAGTAAATTTATTAAACTACCTGCTTAGCACTGATAAGCAGATGAATAAAGTACTTATTTTTGCTAAAAGCAAAAAAATGGCCGACCGTGTTTTCCAGGAGTTAGCACTTGAAATCAAAGAACAAACAGGCGTAATTCATTCCAACAAATCTCAAAATTTAAGAATTGCCGTTTTAAAACGCTTTGCAACTGGTGAAATACGAGCATTAATTGCCACCGATTTAATTTCTCGTGGTTTGGATATTTCGGAGGTGTCCCACGTTTTAAATTTTGATTTGCCCGAAGAGGCAACTAATTATATTCATCGCATTGGGCGAACAGGACGTGCTGGTTCAGAGGGGATTGCCATTTCGTTTATCAACGAAGCAGAGCAGGAATTTCAGATAGAAATTGAGCAATTAATGAAGAC
>CAMZKQ010000231.1 GCA_947311265.1 uncultured Chlorobiota bacterium
GGCTCATTTTTTTGTGTTTAAAACACAAATTTAAGCTATTTTTTAGAATTAATTATTATTTTTTACTGAAATGTTGCATTTACTAATTGAAGTTAAGTAATGTAGGTGTTAATTTTATTTAATATTTTCGGTTACAATACAGCCATCAAAAAGCTGAATTACCCGATGTGCCCGCTGGGCATCAGCCGCAGAGTGGGTGGCCATAACTATTGTAGTGTCTTGCTTGTTGAGTTCCGATAGTAAATTCATTACATTTTCGCCATTGGCAGAATCTAAATTGCCCGTTGGCTCGTCGGCTAAGATGATTTGTGGACGACTTACAATTGCCCTGGCAATCGCAACCCGCTGTTGCTGTCCGCCCGAGAGTTGCTGTGGAAAATGCTGTTTCCTATGCAACATTTTTATTTGCTCCAAGGCTTTTTCTGTTCTATATTTTCGTTCTGCAGAAGGGATTTTCATGTACAAAAGTGGCAACTCTGTATTTTCATATACCGAAAGCTCGTCAATTAAGTTAAAACTTTGAAATACAAAACTAATTTTTCCCTTTCGTATTTTTGTGCGTTTGTACTCCGAAAGGTCTTCTGCTTTATTGCCCAAAACGGTTAAATTCCCACCTGTTGGGCTATCCAGTAAGCCAATAATATTTAGCAAACTCGTTTTTCCGCAACCCGAAGGCCCCATAACAGCAACAAATTCGCCTTCACGGACATTCAGATTTATATCTTTTAATGCTATAGTTTCAGTATCACCAGTTCTAAATACTTTTGATAAGTTGCTTATTTTTATCATTTTACAGATTTAAAAAAACGAATAAAATCAGCGTGTGGTACTGAAACACAGATGCGAGAGTACGCCATTGGGTCAATGTTTTTTCGTTGCGAAAAATAATTTAGCGGTACGCTTCCTATTCTATATTTTAAAAGTTCTTGGTAAGGTTTTTTTAGGATAACAAAAATACCTTTCGGAACAGAATTTTGATAAAACTCATCTGCCAGAAGTTTATTTTCGATAAGGAAAGCTATATTTTTTTTAATCACTTGGGTGGTAATTCGCTTAAAATCGCTAACTGCTTTTTTACCCTCCTCCGACACCAATAATTGCTCTACGAGCAACTGTGCAAAAGTATTTATCCCGTTGCCACTATAGAGTAGCCGGATAGCCAACTCTGTATTAAATTCCTCATTGGTAGAGTATATAAACCCAAGTCGCTGCCCACTTAGCCCAATAGATTTACTAAAACTCTCGCAAATAATTACATTCGGAAATTGGGCTAATTTAGAGTATAAATTATCAGAGCTATCCATAAATAAGCGGCGGTAAGGCCCGTCCCAAATTACAGTTGTGTTTTGCTTTTCAAGTTTTGAAACCAGCTTTAACAACAAGGCATCGTCAGATTTGTCCCCCGCAGGGTTGTTAGGGTCACAAATTATAACTGTGGCATTAGCGTACTCTTCGGGGTTTTCGTATATGGATTGTATCGAATGGTAAAAATCGTAAGGAGTATTCTGTATTTTAAAGAGGTTTAGATACGCTCCCCAATATAAGGATTGCACATAAACTTTGCGGGTGTTAAGTACCTGAAATATCAAATTTAGGGCATTCATTCCGCCTGCGGTTATGGAAATTTCATCTTCTTTTACAGTGCTTTGAAAAAACTCGGTGTTTATTGCTTTTTTTAGTGGAAACATGCCAGTAGTTGGGGCGTAAAACTGCATTTTTTCGGTATCAAAATCAATGTTTTTTACAGTTTCTGTTAAATTGATTTTTGTTACACGATTTATACCACGGTTTAGCATCAGGTATTTTTTACCAGAGTCTTTACTTAACTGTTTTAACTCTTCGCCAATACCTACGATTGCAGAATACTTTGCTCCACTTTTTATTATTTCCATCAGTATTTATTTTTTGTAACCAAAGCTAAAACTAGATTAGTTCTTAGATTTTACAAAATTAGAATTAAAAAAGGATTATCAGAAGAATACACAATACTTTTCCTTTTTTTTATAAGTCGCTACAAATAGGGCAGATTCAACTTTGAGTACCGTCTAGTTCTCGTTTTTTAAAATTACATGGATATAATATTAAAAGTTGGGCTGAGTTTTAAAATTATTAGCTACTTTTGAACGCTATAAATAAAGCCCTGTTAAAGCTTAATGGGGTATTGATAAAAAAAATAACCCATATAATAAAATGAGTTTATCTCTAAATATTAGAACTTACTTATCTAAAAATACTACTCGCTCTTCCTTAATGCGAGGTAATTCCTTATTTGAAATGGGGGCAGTAAAAGGCTTTGCTATCCAGAACCAAGAACAAAAAATAGAGATACAGGTTAGGGGAACTTACTTATATTTGGTCGTTATAAAACATGATTTTGAAAATGTAGAGCCAAACTGTTCCTGCCCATACAACCATGGTGGGATATGCAAACATAGCGTTGCAGCACTACAGTATTTAAGCAAATACCTAGAAAATAACCCTAATGCACTATCTGCCAATAAAGTGGCAAAAGCGAAAGTATTAAAAAAGGCCTATAGCACAAGCTGGTACGATTTAGGAAATGCAAAAAAAATCAACAAAGAAACAGTATCTTCAAATATTTCTATACCAGTACGCAATGAGCTATCCAGCCCATTTGTACAGCAATGTAGCTCTTTTTTAGACCATTACAGTCCCCCAAAAATGTCCTTTTTTCTTGATACGAACTGGGAGGAAGAAGTTGTAGAGTTTAAGCTTGCCAAAGGTCGGCTATACACCAAATGCAATTGCCACAAGTACAGTACTGGGCTTTGTTGGCACAGGGCAGTTGTCTTAGGAAATCTATTAGAAAAATATGGCGAAAACTTTTTTGAATGCCTTGAACCCCAATTTATTGAGCAAGTAAAACAAACCGCATTTGCCGATTTTGGCTTGCCCGAAACTGAAAACTTTGACGATTACTTCGAGCTTGAACTTGCTGGAGGAGATGGGTTTAACGTTATCCCCACAGGCAAAGGGGAAGGACTAGTAAAAGTAAACTCTACCGATGAATCTTTTTCCCCTTTTCAGTTTTTAGAAAACAAAAAACTAGGCATAACTGCCTTTATACCAGAAGAAACTCAGGGCAATTATAACCTAGCCTATTGCCTATTTATGGCACTGGACGACGAGTACATGTACCACGCCAAAAGCGAAATTTACATCGAACTTATACCCATTTATGGGAAATTAAATGCTTCAAAAACAAAATTAACATCTTCTATAACTCGATTAAAAGAAAGAAAGAGCCAACATAAAATAGAAATAACTAGCCAAGACGAAAACTTAATTCAGCTTGCCGAAAGTTCCACCCAAACTGCTACTGAAGAGTTTCTCTACAGAAATGCTATTGAGCCAGAACTAATTGAGTTTGAAAAACTCAAATATTATATCAACTTATTTTCAAAAGCATTAGAACCACTTAGCCAACAGCCTTACCTTTTCCTTACAAATGATTATTATTTTAGTAAAAGAAACCTTAGAGAAATTAAAGTGAGTAGCCAAGTGGCAGAGCTTTTTTATAAGCTAACTTCCGACACTAAATTTATCCGCCTAACGGCATTTTTGAAACTTGGCGATAATGCCATTTCTTTGGCATCACCTAAAGTTAAAATTCATAACTACATATTTGCAGAATACGAAAAAACACTCTACCTAATACCCAATATAAGAACCGTAAGAATGGTTATGCAAGCACAAGGAAACCCCATTTTTAAAACACCAAAAGTTGGGGCATTCAACTTTTTCGACCAATATGTCCTGCCACTTTCAAAATATTTTAGAGTGAAAATAACCAGCCAACTCTTTAACGTGAAAGAAATTCAAAAAGAAATTGTAAAACTACAACTCTATATCACCGAGCTCAATAAATTTGTGCTTTTTCAGCCTGTCGCTGTGTACGAAGATGGTACAAGAGTAAATATCTTGAAAAAACAAATGCCACTGCTAAGGCAAGATAAAAATGTAAGCATAATAAAGCGAGATTTTATTGCAGAAAACAAATACCACCAGCTACTAAAAACCTTGCATACACAATTTAAGAAGCAATTCCCCGAAGAGTATTACCACCTTAATATAGATGATATGCTGAAGGACTATTGGTTCCATGAAGCCTTTGAAGTGTTACGAAAAGAAGGGGTTGAAATATTTGGTTTACAGGAACTTACAAAGTTTCCATACTCGCCACACAAGGCGAACGTAAGCATAAATATTGCCTCTGGGCAAGATTGGTTCGATGTTGAAATTTCGCTGCAATTTGGCGATTATAAAATTGCCCTTAACGACATAAAAAAAGCCGTACTTAGGAAAGATAAATTTATAAAATTAAGCGACGGCTCGCAAGGCATTCTGCCCAAAGAGTGGATTGATAAATTTGAAAAATATTTTAGGCATGGGCAAATAAAAAAAGGAGAATTAAAAATATCATCGCTAAAATTTTCATTAATCGACGAGCTTTTTGAAGAACAAGATTACAGCGAAATACTATACGAAATCCATGAGAAAAAGAAAAAGCTAAAGAATTTTAAAGAAATAAAAAAACTTAAAATACCCAAAGAAATACAAGGCAGTTTGCGAGATTATCAAAAATTTGGCTACAACTGGCTCAATTTTCTTGATGAATTTAGCTGGGGCGGGATTTTGGCAGACGATATGGGGCTAGGCAAAACCATTCAAGTCATTTCATTTTTACAAAACCAAGTAAAAAAATCCAAGCTAACCAACCTTATTGTAATACCAACCACCCTGCTTTTTAATTGGAAAAACGAACTCGAAAAATTTGCCCCCGATTTAATCGTCCATTTTCACTATGGCTTAGGGAGAGATAAAAACCCCGATAATTTTAAAGATTTAGATTTAATAGTTACCACTTATGGCCTGATTATAAATGATATAGAACTACTTAGGAAACTAAAGTTTAACTACATTGTGCTGGACGAATCCCAGGCCATAAAAAACCCCGCATCAAAACGCTTTAAGGCAGTTAGCCTACTTAAAGCCAAAAATAGAATTGCAATGACAGGCACACCTATCGAAAATAATACTTTTGATTTGTATGCACAAATGGATTTTGTAAACCCCGGATTTTTAGGCAGCCAAGCCCAATTTAAAGAAAATTATTCTAACCCAATAGATAAAAACCAAGACCCAAAACGTGCCGCAGAATTACAAAGAATAATAAGCCCATTTGTACTTCGCCGTACAAAAGAACAAGTGGCAAAAGAACTGCCCGAAAAAACCGAAGATTATATTTACTGCACCATGGAACCCGAGCAACGCAAAGTTTACGATGCGTTCCGCAATAAATACCGCAATTTCCTGATGAATAAAATAGAGGAAGATGGTATAGGGAAATCTAAAATCTACGTGCTAGAAGGGCTTACAAAATTGCGGCAAATTTGCGACTCGCCAGCACTCTTGCCCGGCGAAGAAGATTTTGGTACAAGCTCGGTAAAAATAAAGGAGCTCATTAGGCACATTAAAGAAAAAACGGCAAATCATAAAATATTAGTGTTTAGCCAGTTTGTAAAAATGCTAAAACTAATTGAAAAGGAAATTAAAAAAGAAGCCATTGAATACGAATACCTAGACGGGAAAAGTAGCAAAAAAGCACGGGAAAAAAGTGTGAAAAATTTCCAAGAAAATCCAGAAGTTAGAGTCTTTCTTATCAGCCTAAAAGCCGGAGGAACAGGCATTAACCTCACCGAAGCCGACTATGTTTATATTGTTGATCCGTGGTGGAACCCGGCGGTGGAAAATCAAGCCATTGACCGTTGCCACCGTATTGGGCAAAGCAAAAAAGTAATTGCCTACCGAATGATTTGCAAAGACACCATAGAAGAGAAAATTATGGATCATCAAAAGAAAAAGAAAAAAATTGCCTCGGATATAATTTCAACTGACGAAGGCTTTGTTAAAAACCTTACCGCCAAGGATATAAACTCATTGTTTGATTAATTTTAGAACTAAACTAAGCCTATAAAATTGTAACAAAAATAAAAAAAATGTACTTAAAATCATATATAAAATACAATAAAAGAGCAACCGTAGAAGTAAATATTGGGCATTTGCCCATGGGGGCAAAACACCCGGTACGGGTGCAATCCATGACCAATACATCTACAAAAGACATCAAAGCCACCACCGAGCAAACCATAAGAATTGCAAAAGCCGGTGCAGACTATGTACGCATTACTGTACCCACAAAAAAAGATGCCGAATTTTTAGGCGAAATAAAAAAAAACTTGCTAAAAGCCAACTGCAATGTACCGCTTATTGCGGATATACATTTCAGCCCAGAGGCCGCAATTGCCTCCGCAGAAATCTGTGAAAAAGTAAGAGTAAATCCCGGGAACTATGTTGATTCTAAGCGTTTTAAGAGCTTAGAATATTCCGACAAAGAATACGCACAAGAAATTGAACGCATTACAGAACGATTTTTGCCCCTTATTTCAGTCTGCAAAAAAAACAAAACTGCCATGCGTATTGGTACAAATCATGGCTCGCTTTCCGACCGTATCATGAGCCGCTACGGCGACACCCCACTAGGAATGGCAGAATCCACAATGGAGTTTTTGCGTATCTGCAAAGCCGAGGACTATAATGATATAGTAATCTCCATGAAAGCAAGCAACCCCATTGTAATGATACACGCTTGCCGCCTTGTGGTGCAAAAAATGAATGCTGAAAATATGAATTATCCTCTACATTTGGGCGTTACCGAAGCAGGAGAAGGACGAGAAGGCCGAATAAAATCGGCCATGGGAATTGGCTCACTACTAGCCGATGGGATAGGAGGGACGGTGCGTGTTTCGCTTACCGAAGCACCCGAATTGGAAGTCCCAGTAGCACAAGAAATTTGTGCTATTTTTAACCCCGAAGAGCTAAAAATATTTGCTCCCAATGAAAAAAAGAGTGATTTTTATAAAGACCCTTACGTTTATCAAAAACGCAAAAGCTTTGAGGTGGAGCATATTGGAGCAGAAAATACCGCCCCTGTTATTGCCGACTTAAGTTGTAATTCCGAAATTACAAAAAAAGATATTGAAAACGCAGGGTTCAGGTTTAGCCTTTCCAAAAATCAATTTGTAAGTACAGATACCTCTGCCGACTTTATTTATATTGGTAATAATACAATCCCAAAAGGGATTGATAATATGAAGTTTATAACTGATGCTAAAAATTATACTAACAAGGAAAATACTTACCCATTATACGCCTATAAGGCGTTTATAAAAGCAACGAAAAAAACAAGCCTGCTTAATTTTGTGAAAATTACAAGTCAAGAATTTCAGGACATAAACCTCGAAAATTTTGATGATAAATCCGTAGTATTTATTTTTGAAATTGAAAATAAAGCCTTTGCCGTGCAAGCAGGGCGAGCATTTTTTCTTCATTTAATGAAAA
>CAMZKQ010000232.1 GCA_947311265.1 uncultured Chlorobiota bacterium
GAATATTCAGTAATGGGGCGTGTTGCAAGGCTTATCTGGGCGAAAGCCATGAAGAAAAAATACGGGGCTGATGCACGTTCGCAAATGCTGAAATATCACATCCAAACTTCGGGGCGTTCGTTGCACGCACAGGAGATTGATTTTAATGATATTCGTACTACTTTGCAAGCCCTCTATGCTATCTATGATAATTGTAACTCACTGCATACCAATGCTTACGATGAAGCAATTACAACGCCTACGGAGGAGAGTGTACGCCGTGCAATGGCTATCCAACTGATTATAAATCACGAACTTGGCTTGGCAACCAACCAAAACCCATTGCAAGGGGCTTTCATTATTGAAGAGCTTACAGAATTGGTGGAAGAAGCCGTTTTGTCTGAATTTGATAGAATTACTGAGCGTGGCGGAGTGCTTGGTGCAATGGAGACAATGTATCAGCGGAGCAAAATTCAGGAGGAAAGTTTGCATTATGAAAACCTAAAACACACAGGCGAAATGCCGATAATGGGGGTGAATACGTTTCTGTCGTCCACCGGTTCGCCAACGGTAACGCCCGGCGAGGTGATTAGGGCAACCGAAGCGGAAAAGGAATATCAAATATCAATGCTGAAACAGCTGCATGCCACAAAAATTGAAAAGGCAGAAAAGGCCTTAGAAAAATTGAAAAAAGTAGCTACAAATAATCAAAATATTTTTGCCGAACTTATGGAAACCGCAAAAGTTTGCTCCATTGGGCAAATTACAGGAGCATTGTTCCAAGTGGGAGGACAGTATCGCCGTAACATGTAAAGAGGCAATTTATCGCCGCTCTGACGAGCAGGGAAGAAGGGCGAAGGAAAGATAAATATCGCATAAAATCGCATCGCTTGGCGGGCTATGATTATGCAAAAGAAGGGGCATATTTTATTACAATTTGTGCTGCCAAGCGGATATGCGAATTTGGAGAAATTAAAAATAATGAAATGCAATTGAATGAAATAGGAAAAAAAGCACTTTATGTGTGGAAGAAATTTCTGTAGATTTTACGGTTACATTTAGTATTGGTTTTCTATAATAAATTTGTAAGCTAAGGTTTAAATTAGTTATTTTGAGCAGGTTAAAAATCACGATAGAAATATCCTTATGAAAAAAAAAAATAACTACTTACTTAGAGCAACGATAATTACATTACTCTTTTTTTCCGCTTGTGCGGAAGATGATGTAGATAATCATAAAAATATAGTTGCCGATACATTAAGTAAAGTAGATACTATTATAGTTAAAAAAGCACCCGATGACAAAGTGCGTATCCAAACAGGTACTTTTTTGGGCAACGAAAAAAGAAATTATTATGGAAATATCCCACCTAACGCCTTAGACATTATATGGCAAAAAAAACTAGGTACTGGCGAAACTAGTGTCGCAGGAAAAATTCTAAAATGGAGTGGTGCTGGCTGGACGGGGCAACCACTTATCGTAACCGAAGATACTTCGGTTTTTTTAATTCAAGGCTCGTATAGCCACAAATTGCGTAAAATAAATGCTAAAAACGGAAAAACAATTTGGGAATACGATTTTAATGATGTAATCAAAGGCACAGGCTCATTATGGATTAACCCAAAAGCAGATTCTGCCCAAAATAAATATGTTATTTTACAAGGGGCAAGGCAAGGGTTTAATAGAAACTCTAGACAAAAACATATCCCTTCCTATCGTGCAGTTTCTTACATGACAGGCAAAGAATTATGGCGGCTAAATAGCAAGCGGACAAAGTCTTACAGCAGAGATGTTGATGCCTCGGCACTCATTATTAATGATACAGCATACATTGGCTTGGAGAATGGAATTTTTACTGTTTTTAACCCAAATCCTTCAAAAATTGACTCCCTAGATGGCATGATACAACCCAAAATTTACGAAGAACATTGGCTTTACTCTAAGAAAGACAATCTTGCACATGGCGGAAACTTAGTTACAGAAGCCTCGCCCACGAGGCTAAGAAATCATATTTATATTTCCTCTGGTTCTGGCCATGTTTTTGGCTACAACTTAGACACCCGGAAAATTGATTGGGACTTTTACACTGGCTCCGATATGGACGGCTCGCCAGTAGTTACAAACGATGGCTGCATACTTATAGCTATTGAAAAACAGTATATCCCCGGAAAGGGAGGCATTATGAAGCTAGACCCAAGGCTGCCTGCCGATTCTTGTGTGAAATGGTATATGCCAACAGATAATCGGCTTTTTGCGAGCTGGCAAGGCGGTGTAATTGGCTCGGTAGGTATAAATTCGGCTTATATAAAAAAAACGGACTCAATCCCAGAAATGGCGGCTTTTATTGGGATTGATACGAAACTCTATGTGGTAAATGTAAATAAAACTGTGCCTAAAAAAATGGTTAAAGGGCCATTAAATAAACATAACTACCCAACACCAGAATTGGTATTTAAATACAAAACAGGGGCTTCAATATCTACCCCTATTTTTTTTAAGGATAGGCTGATAACTTGCACATATTCAGGGATTTATATGTTTGGGTTTAGTCAGGATTTGAAATTTAATAAGTTGTAA
>CAMZKQ010000233.1 GCA_947311265.1 uncultured Chlorobiota bacterium
ATAAACCAACAAGCAGGTAGCATTTCCGGAGCAAGCCAAAATATGCGCAACGCCTCCAACGTTATTTCCGATAGTGCATCAGACTTAGCATCAACCGCCGAAGAAGCCGCCAGTTCGGTGGAAGAAATGTCAGCAAATATCCAACAAAACTCAAGCAATGCTGATGAAACAGCAAAAATATCGTCTAAAATTGTACGAGATATTCGTATCAGCAGCAAGGCGGTAAATAAAACCGCAAATGCCCTAAAAGCAATTACCGAACGAATTTCTTTCATCAACGCCATTGCTACAAAAACAAATACGCTTGCCCTTAATGCCTCGGTTGAGGCCGCTGGTGCAGGGCAATTTGGGCAGGGTTTTGGGGTAATTGCCCGAGAAGTAAAACAATTGGCAAAAGAAAGTGCCGATGCGGCTGCAAAAATACAATCCCTATCCAACTCCGGTATTGATATTGCCGATAAATCGGTAATGATGCTAGAAAAACTAGTGCCAGAAGTAGAGAAAACGGCAAAACTGGTAGAGCAAATTAATACCTCTAGTAGCGAGCAGTTAAATAGTGCCAACCTTATCAATAACGAAATTCAACAACTAAATATGCTTTCGCAGAAAAATGCTGAAATCTCTCAGGAAACTGAAAAAAACGCTAAGTTTTTATCCCTCCAATCTCAAAACTTATTAGATATAATTTCTTTCTTTAGATTAAAATAAGCCCCCCTTGAAAATAAAACTTCCCGAAAGGGGAAAAACAGAAACTAGAACTGTAACCGCAAGTTTGGCTAGTCTATATGTTCAATTTGACCCTTTCTATAGTCTTCATTCTTAGGATTATTCATTTTTTTAGAACAATTTGGCAAAGCAAAACCATCAGGATTAGAAACGATGAGTTAAAATTATCTATTACTTCTGTATTTGGAGAGGAAAAAAATCAAAAAAATTACTTACTTTGTAAGATTGAAAATCTTTTGCCAATAAAGCAAAGAATTGACTCTGAAACTGGGCTGTCCTTAAACCCATTACAAAATAAAATTATATTTTATTATAATGGGCAAGTGTAATAATCGGTAGTGGGTTAGATTTTAATTTGCCAACCTGCTTGTACTTGGCAACGTATTGATAATAGACCAGTTAAATAAAAAAATACAAAAATGAAAGCTAAAGACTAAACTAAAATAATGGAGATTTTAAAAGCCGTAGATATAAAAAAAACATTTGAGGCACACCAAGCCCTTTCGGGCGTAAGTATTACTTGCAAAGAAGCAACAATATTTGGGCTTTTGGGCCCCAATGGAGCAGGAAAAACAACACTCATTCGCATCATTAACCAAATAACTGCCCCTGATAGTGGCGAAGTTTTCTTTAATGGCAAACGTTTGCAACCACACCATATTAAGCAAATTGGCTACCTTCCAGAAGAGCGGGGTTTGTACAAAAAAATGAAAACAGGCGAGCAAGCCCTCTACTTTGCCCGCCTAAAAGGCATGAGCCGTACCGATGCACTTAAAAGGCTTAAATTTCAATTCGATAAGTTTGATATAATGCCATGGTGGAACAAAAAAGTAGAAGAGCTATCCAAAGGCATGGCACAGAAAGTACAATTTATTACCACAATTTTACACCAACCAAAACTGCTCATTTTCGACGAACCATTTAGCGGCTTCGACCCCATAAATGCCAATTTATTAAAATCTGAAATTCTGGAATTAAAAGAAAATGGAGCATCAATTATATTTTCGACACATAATATGGCCTCCGCCGAAGAAGTTTGCGACAAAATTGCACTTATAAATAACTCTAAAAAAATTTTAGATGGAGAAATTTCAGAAATCAAAAATAGCTTCAAAACCAATACTTACGAAATTATATTCGATGGGAAATACAATAAATTTAAAGCCGCACTTACTGCCGACTATGAAATTCTAAGCACCGAAGAGAAAAAAGGAGAAAACATTATAAAAGTGAGGTTGAAAAACCCTGCTAACTCCAATAATATGCTAACAACAATGGCCGACTGCGGGAAAATATCCTCTTTCAGAGAATTAATACCCTCTATCCAAGACATTTTCATACAAGCCGTAGGCGAAGGAAAAGTGAATAAAACACAAGAAAAAAGCGACTTGCCAGAAGCACTTGCAAACTAAGTATCTCAAAACAAAGAAAAACAAAGAATGAACACAGTCCTCCTAATTATACAGCGAGAATACCTTACCAGAGTAAAGAAAAAATCATTTATTATAATGACCCTTATTGGCCCCTTGCTGATGTCGGCATTATTTGTTATCCCTGCATGGATTGCCACAAAAGGCAGCGACGAAATGAGGTTTGTTACCGTAATCGACAAAACGGGCGAGTTTGTAAACACCTTTAAAGATACCAAGGAATATAAATTTCTTTGGCGACCAAATTCCAAGCTAAAAGAAGTAAAAGAAAACTTAAAAGACGATAAAAACTCTGCCGTTTTGCTTATCCCCAAAGAAGGCGTTACAAAAGGCGTAACAATTTACTCGAACAAGCACATAGGGATTGGGCTAAAAAGCCACATTGCACGTAGCCTTTCGGCAGAAGCACAAAACATTAATCTGCAGAAACTAGGCATAACGCCAGAACACATTGCCGCATCGCAAGTACATGTGCCTGTACAAACTGTAAAGTGGACTGATGAAGGCGAAAAAACCGACTCGGCAGAATTGATGATGATTGCCGGGTTTATAGCTGCAATAATTATCTATATGTTTATATTTATGTACGGCTCGCAAGTGATGCGTGGAGTTATCGAAGAAAAAACAAGCCGAGTAGTCGAAGTCATTATTTCGTCGGTAAAGCCCTTTCAGCTCATGGCAGGAAAAATTATAGGCATTGCCCTAGTTGCCCTCACCCAATTTCTCCTCTGGGGAATCCTTACAGGAATTATTGTTTTTGGGCTAAAAAACTTTGCTGGCATAGAAACAGGTGGTGGTATTGGCGACAAACTTCCGCCAGGAATGATGGAAGCATTATTTACTTACAACTGGCAACCCCTTTTATTCTCAATACTATTTTTCTTTATTGCCGGCTACTTATTATACGCCTCCCTTTTTGCAGCCATCGGCTCTGCGGCCGATAACGAAACGGATACTCAGCAATTTATGCTACCCGTTACAATCCCTTTAATCCTAGCATTTGCAGCAGCAGCAAGCATTATGGAGCAACCCAGCGGAAACGTAGCCTTTTGGTTCTCCATTATTCCCTTTACTTCACCAATAATAATGCCACTACGCATTGCCGCCGATGCTTACCAAGCATGGGAACTAGCACTCTCTATGGCAATTTTGATAGCCACCATTACAGCTACAATATGGTTTGCTGCAAAAATTTACCGAGTAGGCATCCTTATGTATGGCAAAAAAGTATCCTACAAAGAACTTTGGAAATGGATACGGTATAAATAAGAAAAATAGTACTTTGTAATACAAAATGATTTACTTTGTAGAAAAATATTTATTTTAGAAACAACGAGTAAAATACGGCTATGATTTTTGATAAAACCGTAAAAAATATTTCTCGCATAGGCGAAGTAATTAATATCCTAGTCCGCTTCGGGTTCGACGATATTATTGCCAACACGCCATTACAAAAGCTAGTACCTCGTAAATTCCAGTTTGGCAGTAGCTCCGATAAGCCTTTTGAATACAACCGCTGGGAGCGTATCCGTATGGTTATCGAAGAGTTAGGAACAACCTTTATAAAATTGGCACAAATCCTAAGCAACCGACCAGATATTTTGCCCCACCAACTAATTAAAGAATTTTCTAAACTAAGAAGCAACGTACCGCCATTTAGTACTATCGAAGCAAAAAAAATCATTGAAAAGGAAACAGGGAAAAAAATTCATGAACTGTTTTCATATTTTGATAACCGCACAATTGGCTCTGGCTCAGTAGCACAAGTGCACCGGGCAAGGCTCATGCGTGGCGAAGATGTTGTGGTAAAAGTACAACGCCCCGACGCTGGCGACAAAGTACGCACCGACCTTATTCTACTCCGAGAATTTGTAAAATTAACCGAAAATTATTTTCATGGGCTAGGCATACTTAACCCACTCGAAATTGTCGAAACTTTTGAAGAGGCCATGAACGAGGAACTTGATTTTAGGCACGAAGCCCAATCAATGTCCCGATTTAGGCATATTTATTCCGAAAACAGAGAATATTATATCCCCAAGCCCTACAAAGAAATTTCATCATCAAAAATACTAGTCATAGAATTTGCAGCAGGCTGCGAAATCGACAATGTTGAGCAAATGCACGATTGGGGCATACGCCCCACAGACGTTGCAGAAAAACTAATGAGCATATACCTCGACCAAATTTTCCTTACAGGATATTTCCATGCCGACCCACACCCAGGCAATATTTTGATACGCCCCAACAAACAAATTATCCTCATCGACTTTGGTATGACGGGGCGGCTTACACGCCGCCAGAAATACGACTTTGCAGGCGTATCCTTAGCCCTTTCGCAGCGACACCCCAAGAGCCTAGCGGTAAACCTACGGCGGTTAGCCGTAAATAGCGAAGTGGAAAATATGAAAATGTTTGAGCATGATTTAGAAACCATTATCGACGATTTTACAATCCTAAATACCGGAGAATACAAAGTCTCCGACTTTATAGGTCGGCTCCGAAAAATAGTTTACGACTACAAACTTCGCATACCCGGGCAGATATTTTTAATACTACGCACCCTAGCAATACTCGAAGGCATTGGGCGAAAATTACACCCCGATTTCCGCACCATGACCATGATAGAACCCTATGCACGGAAAATACTTACCGAACAAATGTCGCCCAAAAATGTACGCACCGAGCTAAATTACTCCGCATCGCAGATGCTCTCGTTACTCAACAGCTCGCCCGCCGATGTAAAGTATATTTTACGAAAACTTCGCAAAGGCGAAATCAGCTCCAACCTCAAAATTACAGGCTTCAACGAGTTTCTTCAGAAACTCGATTCGGTAACCAATCGCATCGTTTTAGCCCTAGTAATTTCAGCCCTATTTCTGGCCTCCGCTATAATGATGGTTGCCTCACCACCAGAAATGCTCAGCTTTTTAGGTATGCCAATAGCCAGTATTATCGGCTTTGCCCTTTCGGGATTCTGGAGCTTGTGGCTAATGTTTTATGTGATAAGAATTAGACGTAAGCGATAAATTATTATATCCAAAAAGAAACCATTAAATGAATTTAGAACAGCGAATAAACGCCTTTACAGCACTCGGAAAATCAGTTACTAAACTCGTTTTAGATAAACCTGCCAAAGCAAATAGTTGGTTTACTTCCGAAAATTTAGCACTCGCCAGCCAAGGCATAAAAAAAATGCTTTCGCATGAAAATTTAAACCACTGGGTGGCTATCTACCCTAAATTAGCAGAAGAAATTGAGCCTAAAAACATAGCAGTAATCATGGCAGGAAATATCCCACTCGTTGGCTTTCATGATTTTTTATCGGTGCTTATTTCGGGGCATAATTTTATTGGCAAACTTTCGTCGAAAGACGAAAAACTACTGCCACTATTGGCCAATAAATTAATTGAGATTGAACCTGAATTTAAAGAAAAAATTGCGTTTACAGAAGATAGGCTAAGTAATTTTGATGCCGTTATAGCCACAGGAAGCAATAATTCGGCACGCTATTTCGATTATTATTTTGGAAAATATCCTAACTTAATACGCAAAAATAGGCACTCGGTAGCCGTACTTACAGGCAATGAAACTAAGGCTGATTTAGAAAATCTTGCCCACGATATTTTTAGCTACTTTGGTATGGGCTGCCGAAATGTATCTAAATTATACCTTCCAAAAGGCTTCGATTTGCAGAGCATTTTTCCGCCGATGATGAACTATGAGAAAATCATTAACCACAATAAATATGCTAATAATTACGACTACCATCGTGCCATATTCCTAATGAATTTAACTAAATTTTGGGATAACGGATTTATTACTCTTACCGAAAGTGAAGCATTAGGGGCGCCAGTTTCTGTTTTGTTTTTTGAATATTATGAAGCTATTGAACCCCTAAAAATAAAACTCAAAGAGCAAAAAAAACAACTCCAATGCGTTGTTGCCCTGCCCGGAATAATTAAAAAAAGCATTGCTTTTGGGCAAACCCAACAGCCTGAACTTTGGGACTATGCAGACAATACAGACACCATTGAGTTTTTACTTAGTGTTTAAGTTCTAGTTAAGATGTATTTGTCTATTTTGTTTAATATCAGTAATATATAATTAATAATAAATGAAAGAGGAACGTGTAATTTTAGGCATTGACCCCGGTACATCTATTTCAGGCTATGGGCTAATTCGCTCGGTGGGGAAAAAGCCCGAGCTTATTGCCATGGGAATTATAGATATGTCCAGAATTAGTGATACTTACCTGAAACTCAAAAAAATATTTGAGCGTACACTCTCGCTAATCGACGAGTTTCACCCCGACGAGATGGCACTTGAAGCTCCATTTTTTGGCAAAAATGTACAGTCAATGTTAAAATTGGGCAGGGCCCAAGGCGTAGCCATGGCTGCTGGGCTGTACCGCTCTATCCCGATAACCGAGTATGCTCCTCGTAAGATTAAATTGGCCATTACTGGCAGCGGTACTGCCTCGAAAGAGCAAGTGGCGATAATCCTAAAAAATCAACTTAGGTTTAAAGAAATTCCTAAAAACCTCGATGCCACCGATGGGCTTGCTGCTGCGGTTTGCCATTTTTACCAAAAAAATGTAACTTTTGGCAATAAACCAGCAAATAGCTGGGCAGATTTTGTTAAAAAAAATCCGAAAAGAGTGAAGTAGGAGGGAGGTAAAATTAATTTAATTTGCCTCCCTTTGGCATAATTTTTATACCTAAATAGGTATGAATTTAGCTAACTATATTATCACATTTTTTATTTTTCTACTTTTCGTTATACCCCCCACTAATAGAACTCATTTTCTTGATAGAAATACTTGTAGTTCTGCTTTAATAAAATCTGATAAGGATTTAAAAATCAAGAAGTTAATAAGAGCTTATCCTGATTTTTTAGCAGGGCACGAAGGCGACTCAAGCTTAATTTGGAAAGATGGTACTAGAATGAGATTTGATGATGGTGTCCAGAATAAAACTTACCAAGAAATGCTCAATAATGCCGATATTGAAGATATGTTTTTCTTCGATTACCCGAAAGACTCCACTTTTATTTTTGGCGACAACTACGACCCTGGGCGTATCCGTGACGAAGGATTTTTAAAAAAAATGTATGGCAGAAATGCCAAGGAAGTCAGTAAAAACCTTGTAAGTATTAATTGGATTTCAAACAAGAAACTCCGCATTACAAGAATAAATGGTATTGATAAAAAATTGCAAAAAATTGCAGACGAACTTACTCAAAAACCTCATCTTAAAAAATACCTTGTAAATTCTGGTGGTACTTACAAGTGGCGAAAAATAAGTGGTACAAACCGATTAAGTTGCCATAGCTTTGGTATTGCAATTGATATAAATGTGAAGTACTCAGCTTATTGGAAGTGGGTGAAAGCCAAAAATGGAAAGCGTAAATATCAAAATAAAATACCGTATGAAATTGTGAAAGTGTTTGAAAAGCATGGCTTTATTTGGGGGGGGAAATGGACTTCGCATTTCGATACCATGCACTTTGAATATCGCCCAGAACTACTTATTGAGCTATAATGGACAGCAACTTTACTTATGAAATACGACAACTGCCTTTTGTAAGGCTATTACTCTACTTTATTTTGGGCATAATATTTCAGATTAATGTGGAGCTTAGTTTTTCATTACTTTATACTTTGCCCGCTTTTATTGCCTTACTTGTCGTTTCCAAAAAGCTAATTCCGAACTTTCGTTCTTCTTACGCATCTGGCGTTGTCGTTTTTGTCCTTTTGTTTTTTGCAGGCATTTCTGTTGTTCAGAAAACAGCGGTAAAACCTGTTGCTTTTCCTGATAAAACGACTCGTTTTATTGCAATAGTTGATAGCCAACCCGAGGAAAAAGAAAATTCATATAAAGCACTTTTAAAAATAATTTTAGTCAAAAAAGATAGCCTTTTTAGTCCGCAAGAATTTCTCATATTATCCTACCTTGCAAAGGACAGTAGTTCAAGGATATTGAAATATGGCGATAAGATTATTTTGTCTGCAAGATTGTCCAAACTCTCGAATTCGGGTAACCCCAATGAGTTCGATTATGCAAGGTATTTAAAACGAAAAGGCATTATTGGGCAAACTTATTTGCAGTCGGGCAAGTGGGCAGTTCTAGGCGTAGGTTTTGGTTTTTCGCTTTATGATTTTGCCTTTTCGTTGAGGGATAAACTTATAAAAATATATAAATTAAATGGGATTGCAGGGCAAAATTTAGCCGTGCTTTCTGCCCTAACGCTAGGCGATAAAAGCGAACTTAGCCCACAAACAAAGCAGGCCTACTCTTCCTCTGGAGCAATGCACGTACTGGCAGTATCGGGGCTTCATGTGGGTATTATTTATGTAATAATTGGCTTTTTGCTCAAGTTTTTAGATAGGCTATATTATAGGAAAATCCCTTACGGAAAGTTTATAAAAATGGTGAGTATAATTGCTTTTCTTTGGTTTTTTGCCCTGCTTTCAGGGCTATCTCCATCGGTAAGAAGGGCGGCATTAATGTTTAGTTTCTTTGTTGTTGGGAGTGTTCTTAATCGTCCTGGGAGTATCTATAATTCGCTAGCTTCGTCAGCTTTTGTTTTGCTTGCTATTAACCCTTACCTGCTTTTTGAAGTTGGTTTTCAGATGTCCTACCTTGCCGTATTTTCAATTGTATTTATCCAACCAAAGTTATATAATACATTGAATATCAATAATAAATGGATTGATAAACTTTGGGCACTCACCACTGTTTCTATTGCGGCACAATTGGGAACAACGCCACTTTCACTCTACTTTTTTCACCAGTTTCCGAACTGGTTTATGCTTACTAATTTGGCCGTTATTCCTCTTGCAACAGTAATTGTTTATGGAGCGGCTATTTTGTTTGCAGTTTCACCATTTTCTATTTTGTCTAAGTGGGTGGCTATGGGATTAGATTTTGTTGTTGGGGCTTTAAATTACGCTGCTAATTTTGTGAAAAATTTGCCTTTCCCTGCGACTTACAATATTACTTTTAGAACCGAGCATTTGCTACTTTCCTATTTAGGAATCATTGCACTTTTACTTTTTTTTATATTGAAAAAATCTAAATTGTTGAGATTAGCAATTGGCTTATTTTTAGTTTTGGCTACTCTCTCTGTAACTTATAAAATAATATATCAAACTTCGGCAAGATTTATTGTTTATAATTCGTCAAAACTACCAATTTACAATTTTATTTCAGGAAATAAAAATATTGTTTTAGGCGATACTGCACTATTAAATTTAAAATCTCGTACTTTAGATTTTGCAGCCAAAGGGTTTTGGCTACAGTCTGGACTTGCTGATTTTGAGTTGAAAAGAAGCAAAAGTTTGCAAAGCAAATATTCAGAATTTATACAATTTAAAGGTAAACGTATGGCTATAATTAGGGACAAAAAAGAAGTTGCTTTTACAACAAAAAATCCATTAAAAATGGACTATGTAATTTTGTCGGGCAACCTGTATATTTCGATTGATGAGCTGCTTAATTTGTATAGTCCTGAATTGATTATTTTTGATTCCTCAAACAAAAAAATCGGATTGAACGCTGGAAAGAAGAGTGTGAAGCCTTAAAACAAAGCTATTTTTCAGTCCCTGATGAAGGGGCATTTATTGCCGAATTTTAATGCCTTATTAAAACGCTACCTGACTTAATATATTTACATGAAGTATTTGTTTATGGAATACTTATAATTACTTTGAATACAGTGAGTTGTTAGTTGTTATTTTGTTGTGTTTACTCATTGCCTACAGGGCTGTTTTGTAGTCAGTTGGTAATATGGTAGATTCTGTAAGGTTAGATTAGTAAAAATGTTTTTTTATTATTCATGAAAAATGTTAAATTTGCATTACCAATAAAAAGTTAAATATGAAGTTTACAAAAAAAATTATAGCACTTCTTTTTGCTTTATTTTTCTTCTCCACTATAAGTTTTTCTCAGAAAGTGGGGAGCAATATAAAAGTGGCCTACATATACCGCTTTATTCAAAATCTTGAATGGGAAAACGAGTCCCAAATTTCCGAATTTAAGATTGCATTTTTAGGCAAAGATAAAAAATACATTGCTGCACTCGATGCCCTTGCTAGCTCGAAGCAAATAAGAGGAAAATCTATCGAAATAGTTAAATACAACGATATTTCGGAAGTTACTAACACCAATTTTCAGCTAATAATTGTAGAGAGCCAGTTTAATTATGGGTTCAAAAGTATTTTTGATAATATTGAGTCTAAAAACATACTTTTGGTAAGTGAAGAATTTGAGGACAGAAAGCTAGTAATGATAAACTTTATTTATGACGATAAAGGCAAGTTCTCTTTTGAAATTAATAAGCTAACTATTGATAAGCAGAAATTAAAAATACTGCCAAAACTATTGTTCTTGGGAGGTACAGAAATTGATGTGCGGGAGCTATATAAAGAAAAAGAAGCTGAATTGTCTAAGAATCAGGAAGTTGTAAAAATACAAAAAGAAGAACTGCTTGCTCAGAAAGCAGCCCTAGATGAACAGAAAAAAGAACTGGAAATTCGGAAAAAAAACATCAAGAA
>CAMZKQ010000234.1 GCA_947311265.1 uncultured Chlorobiota bacterium
ACAGTAAACGAAGCAGCAGCATCAACCAACCTACCAGCACTTTATTATTCCACAGCCGCAGGATCAGGAGCAGTATTAAAGTCCAACTTAATAACCATAATCACCACAGGGCATACCGCAGTAAGTTACAGCCCAGGCCTTTGGAACGCCTTTCCTTTAACAGATGCAAAACCAGACGGCACCGTTTGGGATATATACACAGATGTACCTTGCGGAACGCCTTGCGTTTTTAATTTCGGCCCCCCAGACCAAGACTCAGGCAGTGGCGGTGGTAGCGAATGCGACAAATACAATAGAGAACATACATTCCCAAGAGCATGGTTTGGCGGCGCTCTTGTCCCTATGAACACAGACCTTTTCCACGTAATGCCTACCGATAAATATGTAAACAACCAAAGATCTAATTTTGCTTATGGAGAAATAGCAGTGCCTGCAACAACTTATGTAAATGGAAGCAAAAAAGGCACAAATACTTATCCTGGCTCGCCAGGTGGCATCTGCTTCGAGCCTATTGATGAATACAAAGGCGATGTAGCAAGAAACTACTTCTATATGGCAACACGCTACGAAGCCTTGTGGGTAGGCTGGAATGGCAACTCCACAGAAGGCGATAAAATAATGGCACCAAACACCTACCCTGCCTTCGATGCTTGGGCATTAAACATGCTATTAGCATGGGACGCTGCCGACCCCGTTGATCAAAAAGAAAAAACAAGAAACGATGCTATTTACCTACAACAAGGCAACAGAAATCCATATATTGACAACCCTGCTTATGTCGGCTTAGTTTGGGGTACAACCCCAACATTAGCAGTTACTCCATCTACCCTTACGGGATTTACTTACGTGTTTGGCTCAGGTCCTTCGGCAGAACAAACATTTGTACTTTCAGGCACAAATCTTGATGGAACAGCAGTAACCGTATCCGCCCCAGCGGATTACGAAATTTCTAAAACCACAGGAGCAGGATTTACATCAGGCTCATTAACTTACCCTGCCTACGGCGGAGGAAATCAAACCATATTCGTTCGCCTAAAAGTAGGATTAGCAATAGGCACATACAATGGGCAAACCATTACAATAGCAGGTGGTGGCGATGTTTCAGGGGAATCTGTAACCCCACTCGATGGCGAAGTTACAGCGGTGTCTAGCACTTGCGGACAAGAAGATTTTATTAATGCAGGAAGTGTGAGTACGTATAGTACATTTACTTGGACTGGGCTAAATAGTGTAGATTGGACAGCCACTGATGCAAGAAGTGACCAAACACTAGGAGGCGACCAAACAATATTACTAAGAAATGGCTCATTAACTAATGATGTTGCTCAAGCAGGTGGCTGTGGAGTAATTGAGTTTGATTATGCAAGAGTTTTTTCAGGTAATTCAACACTAAAAGTATTTGTTAATGGCACTCAATATGGCGGTGATATTTCTGTAACATCTACTTCTTCGACCCATTTTTCTACCATAGTAAATGCTACAGGAAACATCAGTATTGAACTAAGGAATGCCTCTAAACGCACCATAATATCTAACCTTCAATGGTCTTGCTACTCTATTCCTTGCGTAGAACCAACCACTGAAGCCACAGCCTTAGTATTTTCTAGCATCACCAGTATATCCATGAGTTTAGCTTGGACAGCCGGCAACGGTGCAAACAGAATTGTAATTGCAAAAGCTGGAAGTTCAGTAGATTTTACGCCCGTTGATGGCACAACTTACACCGCAAATGCCTCTTTTGGTTCTGGTACAGAACTTGGCACAGGCAACTATATCGTTTATAATGGTTCAGGCACATCAGTAAATGTAACCAACCTTATATCTGGCGAAACCTACTATTATAAGGTGTACGAATTTGGCTGCTCGCCGGGTAGCGAAGACTACTTAACATCAGGCACACCACTAGAAGACAACGAAACGACTCTACCAACAGACATATCAAACCTTGCAGTAGTTTGCTCCGATGAGTCTAGCGTAGAACTATCATGGAGTTTACCAGCAGGAAGCTACGATGCCATTGTAGTTACAGCACAGCAAGGAGGCACACCAACTGCCCCAACAGGCAACGGCTCGGCACTAAATGCACCAGACACTGATTTTTCAACAGCACTCGGCTACGCTGGTGGTGGTGCTGGCGACAAATATGTATTTAATGCAGTCGGCACTTCGGTTACAGTTACAGGATTAACTAATCCATTGTCTTACACCTATAAAGTATATGTTTATAAAAATGATGCTTGGTCGGTAGGCGTTGCACTAACGCAAACAGCTACAGTTTCAGAAGTAAGCTCAGAAATGGCCACTTGCGGAAATACACAATCAGACATTACTTGGGCTTTACCGGGTGGCACTTGCTACGACCAAATTTTAGTCGTTGCCAACGAAACCCCGGGCATAGGCTTTGTACCAGCAGGCGATGGCACGGCCTATACTGCAAACCCTGCTTATACAGCAGCAAACCAAGTGGTTTACAAAGGCACAGGAACAGCAGTAACTGTAACAGGGCTTACCAACGGCACAACTTATTACTTTGAAATATTTGTACGCAGCGGAACAACTTGGTCTGCTGGTGTAGAAGTAAGTTGCACCCCTACAACCGCCATTACATTAGGCTATGGCGATTTAGCCATTGTAGGTATCAATACTGATATCACAAACGCACCACCTAACCCTGATGAAATACAGTTTGTTTGCTTTGTCGATTTCACAACCGCCACAAGTATTGATTTTACCGACAATGGCTACGAGCGTACCACACTAGGGAAATGGGGCGATACCGAAGGTGTTATTCGACTAACCAGAACAGGAGGCGATATACCAAAAGGAACAGTAATCACTATCCAAGGACAAAGCAACCAGACAGGAACTGCACCAGCTTTAGGTACAGATTTTAATATCTTTATTTGTGGGGCCAACGATAATGCCAACTGGACCCTTAGCTCACTATGTAAAAACGATGCAGGAACTGTTTTCTATAGTTATAATATTAATGATACCGACCAAATCTGGATGATGCAAGGTGGCAACTGGGTAAACCCAGCTGGTGCACATAATGCTACCTATTCTGGCAAAGTACTATACGGCTGGACAGCCACAGGCTGGAAACCTAATATTGGTTCTACTGCCCCTACTTGGACTACAAAAGGCTCACGCTTATTCTCTGGCAACGAATGCTCAAATACAGATGTTTCAGGCAAAGCAAATGCAGGAAGGGTACGCTACAATGGTCCTGTTACAGCAACTTCGCAAACAGGCTGGGTAGGTCGGTTTAATAATTCTGCCAACTGGCAAGATTATGTAGATGACCCCACTTACTTTGCGGGCGGTTCATTGCCTTGCGTAATTACAATTTCAGCAGCTGTATTTAACTCTGTATGGACAGGGGCCTCCAATTCCGATTGGGACGACTGTGCCAACTGGCAAAATTTTAGAGTACCAACCCCTACAAGCGATGTAACATTTGTTACCGATGGCTGCACCAACGATTTAATAATTAAAGTAGGACAAACTGCCGAATGTAGAAATATTACCATTTCCGGCCCAGCCGGAAACCACTCTATTAAATTAGAAGGTGATGCTACACGAGTACTCAAAATCCATGGCAACCTCGAACTTGGCGGTGGAGATGCTATTGATATGGACGATGGAACAGCCGCAGTAGATGGTAAAATTATCATACTAGGCAACTGGAACAACACCGTAGGCACTACTGCTTTCGCAGAAGGCGATGGGACAGTAGAATTTGCAGGAACAACTACACAAACTATTGCAACAGCAGGAGCAGACGAAACCTTTGCCAGCCTTAATATTAATAACAGCAGTGCAGCAGGTGTGCAACTCAATAGTGCAACTATAACCACAGGTACACTTACACTTTCTGCAGGCTCATTCGATTTGAATGCAAGCAACCTCACTATTTCTGGCGACTATGCCCGCTCTGCAGGAACATTTAAAGGCAATACTGGTTCTGATTTATTAATCAATGGTTCTGGCACACTTGCTGATTTTGTATTTGCAAATATCCAAGTTTTAGACGAAATCACGATGAATAGAGCGGCTACAAATGCCGTTTTAGCCTCTAACTTAGATGTAAATACCAACATGACCATTACCGCAGGAACTATAGAATTAGCCGCAAGTAAAAACTTTACTGTACCTACAATTACTAATACCGCAGGCACAGCAGGGCTTCTACTAAAATCGACTGCCACAGGTTCGGCATCGCTAATCCATAGCACCGAAAACGTACCTGCTACTTGCGAGAGATACATGGCTGGCGGCAAATGGGGCTACCTACACATGCCTCTTAACGGTGTAGATAAGGACATCTTCAAAGTTACCCCTTTTGGTACAAATCATAATTTCTACTGGTACACCGAACCAACTGCCGACTACTGGGGAGCAACAGTTGTTTACACCCCAACAGGGTGGACAGAAGAAGCGGTAAGCCCAGTACGAATTGATAGAGGACACATTTTATACCACCCAAGCACACGTACTTATAATATAACTGGCGGAAACCTATACTTTGATAGCGGTACTGGTAACAAAACATTCAATGTTACAAACACAACCACTGCGGCAGGAACAGTATATGTACCAGAACCAAATGCAAACAAAGCATGGACAGAGTTTGATGGTTGGAATTTACTAGGCAACCCATTTACAGCAGCCATAGATTGGACAGCAGTAACTAAAAATAATATTGAAAATTTTGTTTATTACTACGATGGAACAAATTACCAATGCTTCGGAGTTTCACCTTACGACCAAGGTATTACACTCAATGGTGGTTCGCGATATATCCCTGCCGAGCAAGGCTTCTTTGTAAAAGCAAGTGCTGCCACAGGCACTTTAGTTATCCCAAATGCTGCTCGTGTTCATAACGCACAAGCCTTTTGGCGAAATACAAATTCCGCCCAAAGCGGAATAATTAAACTGGCTATTTCAACAGGCGACTATACTGACGAAACTATCATACGAACACTACCCAACGCTTCAGGGGTTACCGAAGAACACGATGGCAACTACGATGCCCACAAAATGTTCGATTGGAACTCGGCACACCCACAGCTCTATACCTTAAATGCTGATAATAGCAACTCGTTTGCCATTAATAGTATCCCTGAATTTACTGGGCATAAGGTTGTCCCAATGGGTACTTATATTGGCAAAGTAGGGCAGTACACTATATCCAAAGTTGAAAATAGCTTTGAAAATACGCACGTTTGGCTAGAAGACCGGGCTGAAAATATTTTCACAAATATAAACACTTCCGACTATGTGTTCAACCAAGTGGCAGAAACTAATAACGCTCGATTTTACTTACATTTTGATTTAAACCATGCCCCAACACTAGAGCTTTCTGTGCCAGACCAACTTACTGATAGGCATGCACTTTATACCTATACACTTCCTGTAAATCTTTTTGCAGATGAAGATAATGGCGATATTGTAACCCGCTCGGCACAGTTGCAAGGTGGACACCCATTACCAGCATGGCTAAATTTTGATGCCACAACAGGGGAATTTTCGGGCACTCCCGACGAAGAGCAAACTTTGGTTATCGAAATTAAAGCCACTGATATTTTTGATGCTTTTGTTACCGAAGTTTATGTACTTACGGTATCTAATGCCGTTTCGGTTAGCGATATTAGTGCAGATATGATTTCGGTTTACCCTAACCCTGCCAGCGATATAGTAACTGTATTTGTAGGCAGCCAATTGGCTAATGCTAATATTTCGATAATAAATATTGCTGGGCAAGTGCTTCAAACAGCAACGGCAAAAGGGCAACGCAGCGAACTAAACATTGCAAAATTAGCCACAGGCATATACTTTATAGAAATTAGTAAAAACGGTACTAAAATCCGTAAAAAACTGATGATTAAGTAAACCACAAAGTTCTAGAATTGCTAATGCAATTATAAAAAAGCCAAGCCATTAAATAGCTTGGCTTTTTTTATGCTTATACAAATCTTGCAAAATAAAAAGGAGTTCCTTTTGGGAACTCCTTACTTTTAACATCTTCTATCGTTAAGAATAATTAGGGTAGCTTACTTTTTCTTCTTCCCTTTTTTATTCTTATTCTTTTTCTTCTTCGCTTTCTTTTTACCTGCTTTTGCAATAGCTTCTTTTATCGTTGCTTGTGCAGCTGCAAGCCTTGCAATCGGCACACGGTAAGGCGAACAGCTAACATAGTCTAGTCCTACTCTATGGCAAAACTCAACTGACTTTGGTTCTCCACCATGCTCTCCGCAAATACCAAGTTTGATATTCGGACGAGTTTTTCGTCCTTTTTTCACAGCCATTTTAACCAGTTGTCCTACTCCTTCTTGGTCTAACACCTCGAATGGGTCATTTTTAAGGATACCTTTTTTAAGATAGACTGGCATAAAAACTCCAGTATCATCACGGGAGTAGCCAAAAGCCATTTGCGTAAGGTCATTTGTTCCGAATGAGAAAAATTCTGCTGATTTTGCTATTTCATCGGCAGTAAGTGCAGCACGAGGAATTTCAATCATTGTACCCACCATGTGGTCAATAGTATTTCCTTTTTCTTCAAATATTTTGGCAATTGTTTCACGCACTATGTCTTCTTGCATTTTCATTTCGGCAAGTGTTCCTGTTAAAGGAATCATTATTTCTGGTTTTGCCACCACGCCTTTGGCTTTTAAGTTGAGTGCAGCCTCAATAATTGCACGGGTTTGCATGATTGTAATTTCAGGATATGTATTCCCAAGACGGCAACCACGATGCCCCAACATTGGGTTAAATTCGTGCAAACTTTCTACTTTATCTTTAATTACCGCTACATCAACGCCCATTACTTTTGCCATTTCTGCTTGTCCTTTTTCGTCGTGCGGCACAAATTCGTGCAACGGCGGATCAAGCAAACGTACAGTTACAGGGAGGTCGTGCATGGCTTCAAAAATCCCTTCAAAATCTTTACGTTGGATAGGTAATAATCTGTCCAATGCTTCTTCACGGCCTTTAAGGTCTTTGGCAAGAATCATTTCTCGCATGGCAACAATTTTTTCGCCTTCAAAGAACATATGCTCTGTTCTTGTAAGCCCGATGCCTTTTGCTCCAAAATTACGGGCAGCTTCGGAGTCGTGAGGTGTATCGGCATTTGTACGCACATACATACGTGCGTATTTGTCGGCAAGTTCCATTATTTTGGCAAAATCACCGCCAACCTCAGGGTCAATTGTATCTAATTTACCATCGTAAAGCTCTCCTGTTGAGCCGTTTAAAGAAATCCAATCGCCTTCTTTGTAAGTCTTTCCATCTGTCATCATTGTGCGGGCTTTGTAGTCAATCTTAATTGAACCTGCACCAGACACACAGCATTTGCCCATTCCTCTTGCAACAACTGCAGCATGGGAAGTCATGCCTCCTTTTGCCGTTAAAATACCTTTTGAAATATTCATTCCTTCAAGGTCTTCGGGAGAAGTTTCTATACGTGCAAGGATTGTATTTTCGTATTTATTGGCTTCATCGGCAAAGAAAACAAGTTGGCCTGTAGCCGCTCCGGGTGATGCGGGAAGCCCTTTTGCTTGCACTTCTGCTTGAGCGATAGCTTCTTTTGAGAAAACAGGATGTAAAAGTTCGTCTAGTTTTTCAGGTTCTTGACGCATGATTGCTTCTTTTTCGTCAATCATACCTTCATTTAGCATATCTACTGCAATTTTTACCATTGCTGCACCTGTTCTTTTTCCTGTTCGGGTTTGAAGGAGCCATAATTTACCGTCCTGAACAGTAAATTCAATATCTTGCATATCAGAATAATGCTGCTCAAGTTGCTCTTGAATTGCATTTAATTCTTTATAGCGTTCTGGCATTCTCTCTTCCAATGAAGGGAATGATTTTACTCTTTCATCTTCTGAAACATTTGCAAGAACTGCCCAACGTTTTGAGCCTTCGAGGGTGATTTGCTGTGGCGTTCTAACTCCTGCAACAACGTCTTCTCCCTGAGCATCAATTAGATATTCGCCGTTGAAAAGATTTTCTCCTGTTCCTGCATCACGAGTAAAAGCAACGCCAGTTGATGAGTTTTGCCCCATATTTCCGAAAACCATTGCTTGCACATTTACTGCTGTACCCCATTCTCCGGGTATTTTATTAAGTGTTCTGTAATAAACGGCACGGTCGGTGTTCCAACTATCGAAAACGGCCATTACGGCTTTCCAAAGTTGTTCCCAAGGGTCGTCTGGGAAGCTATGTCCTGTTCGTTTTTTTACTGCTGCTTTGAATTGTTTTACTAATACTTTAAAATCATCAACGGTAAAATCAAGGTCAGATTTATAGCCTTTTTCTTCTTGAAGTGCTTCCATTATTTCTTCAAATGGGTCGATGTCTTCTTTTGATTCGGGGCTCATGCCTAGCACAACATCACCGTACATCTGAACGAACCTACGGTAAGAATCCCATGCAAAACGTGGGTTACCTGATTTTTTTGCAATGCCTTCAACAGCAGCATCATTTAAGCCAAGATTAAGGACTGTATCCATCATACCCGGCATTGAAACTCTTGCTCCTGAGCGTACTGATACTAATAATGGGTTTTCGTTTGAACCGAAAGCCGTTCCCATTATTGTTTCTACCTGTTTTACTGCTGCTTCAACTTCTTTTTTAAGTAATTCTCTTACTTTTTCTTCTCCGAGTAGGTTGTACTCTGTACACACTTCGGTTGTAACTGTAAACCCCGGGGGTACAGGCACTCCAATTAAGTTCATTTCGGCAAGGTTGGCCCCTTTTCCGCCGAGCAAATTTTTCATTGACGTTTTACCTTCGGCTTTCTTGTTGCCAAAAGTATAGACTCTTTTTTTGTCTGACATTATATTTATTTTAGCCTGCACTTGCAGGAATGAATATTCTTGAATTTTAAATTGAGTTATTTCTATAAACAATCCTTTTTCGCAGTAAAATTAAGAAATTAATTAGTTTCAGAAAATTAAAATTTGAATGTTTTATAATATTTTTTATATCAAAAAAATCAATCCAAAAATAAATAACTAACTTTGTATATTGCAAACGATTTAGTAAAATTTTATGAGTGCCTTTTTTATTTTTAGTTTAATTATTTTAAGTCTATATAATGGGATAATTGCTTGGTATATTTGGGGGTGGGAGCAAATAAAGCCTGAAAAAGAATCTCCTAAAATGGGAAATGAGGCTAAGGTTGTATTTTTGAGTGTAATAGTTGCCCTTAAAAATGAAAGTGAAAATATTACAAGGCTGGTCGATAGCCTATATTCGCAAAACTTATCGGGCAAGTCATTTGAAGTCATTTTTATTGATGACCACTCTACGGATAATTCTTATCAACAAATTGAAGGTTGCATTCAAGAGAAATCAAATTTTAAAGTTGCAAGATTAGCTAAAAATAAAGCAGGAAAAAAAGAAGCAATAGCCTATGGCATTAAGCTTTCTTGCGGGAATTATATTGTAACAACTGATGCAGATTGCTGGCACAGTAAAGGCTGGCTTTCAGAGATATACCATCATTTTAAAACTAAAAGTACCGATTTACTTATTGGCTATGTGGCCATGACTGGAAATGTTTTTTTTGAGCAGTTACAAGTCTTGGAATTTTCTAGTTTAACTGCGTCTTCTGCTGGTGCAGCAGGGTGCAGGTCGCCTATTATGTGCAATGGTGCAAATTTAGCTTATAAAAAGAGTTTGTACAACCTGTCGTTAAAAGATTTGGAATTTAACATTGCCTCTGGCGATGATATTTTCCTTTTGCATGCTGCAAAAAAATACGGAAAGCAAATTTCCTTTTTAAAAGGGAGTAATGTTCCAGTAATAACAAAAGCAGAAAAAGGCCTTTTCCGTTTTTTTAGGCAACGCATACGTTGGTCTGGAAAAAGCAGCTCTTATAAGGATAAAGGGACTGTTTTTGTTGCAATTATCGTCGCATTAATAAATTGCCTACTCTTATTTTATGGTGTCCAAAGCATTTTTGGGGGCTGGCAGGAATGGGTGGTACTTATGTTATTAAAAGGTGTATTTGATTTTGTTCTATTATTTAAGGTGAGCAGGTATTATAAGAGAATAAAAACATTAGTTTATTTCCCCACTTTAATGCTTATTTATCCTTTTTATATTGTGCTTACCGCAGCCATAGGGCTAATTGTAAGTCAATCAAGATGGAAGTAAGGTGTGAAAAAGAGCTAATTTAGTTAAGGAAATACTCGGCAGTAGAGTCTGAAACTAAAAAGGAGGACTTAGCGTCCTCCTTTTTTTAATCTTTTGTTTCTTCAACTGCCTCTGTTGTTTCAGCAACAACTTCTTTGGCGGTTTCCACTTTCTTTTTTCGTCCCCTACGGGTTCGTTTGGTTGTTTCTTTCTTGGTGCTCGAAGTGAGTAGATATGTTTCATTG
>CAMZKQ010000235.1 GCA_947311265.1 uncultured Chlorobiota bacterium
AACACCTCGAAAATCTACACTATCAAGCCAGCATGGAGTGGACTTTGAAAATTGAAGCAGAAGAGAGAATAAAAAGAGAAGGAAAGATTGAAGGAAAGGTTGAGATAGCAGAAAAAATGCTTAAAGAGAACGAGCCTATTGAAAAAATAATAAAATATACAGGATTAACAGAAGACGAAATTAACAACCTAAAAATTAACTAATTTAAAATCTCCAAAGCACCCTAAAAAAAAGAATGACAGTGAATAACAATAATTTAATACGGTTTGATTGGGCGATAAAACGCTTATTAAGAAATAAAGCAGATTTTTCGGTTTTAGAAGGCTTCCTGTCCGAACTTTTAAAAGATAAAATAACAATAAAAGACGTTTTAGAAAGCGAAGGCAACCAACAATCCGAAAATGACAAATTTAACCGTGTTGATATTCTTGTGGTAAACTCAAAAGACGAATTAGTATTGATTGAAATACAAAATCAAAACGAATTTGATTATTTTCAACGAATGACTTACGGCACTTCAAAACTTATTGTTGAATACTTAAAACTAGGCGATAAATACAAAAATCTTAAAAAAGTCTATTCCATTAATATCGTATATTTCGATTTAGGACAAGGCGAAGATTATGTATATCACGGAAAAACTGACTTTATTGGATTACACAAATCTGATAAATTAATGCTTTCGGCTAAACAATCTGAAATTCTCGGAAAAACTGAACCTTATGAAATATTACCCGAATATTATGTAATAAAAGTCAATCAATTTGATGATATTGCCAAAAATAATCTTGACCAATGGGTGTATTACTTAAAAAATAATGAAGTGAAAGATAATTTCACCGCACAAGGCATTGATAAAGTACGTAAACTATGGCGAGTTGATAATTTATCGGAAGAGGAACAAAAAAAATACCAAAAACACCTTGAAAATCTACACTACCAAGCCAGCATGGAGTGGACTTTGAAAATTGAAGCAGAAGACAGAATAAAAAGAGAAGGAAAAATTGAAGTAGTTAAAAACGGCTTAAAGGAAGGTCTATCAATAAAAATGCTTACAAAATTGACTGGATTAACAGAAAACGAAATCAATAAATTAAAGCATAATCCAACACAGTTCTGATAGCCACATTAATTAAATATAGAAACAAATGAAAAAAACACTTTTAGTACTTTTAATAACTTTGCCTTTTTTGCTCTCTGCACAAACGGACACTACAACAGTAAAGAATAAAAAGAAAGGTTTTAGTTTTGGAGCTTTGCCTGCCATTGCTTACGATTCCGATTTAGGATTTCGTTACGGTGCAATTGTAAATATTTTTCATTATGGCGACGGCAGTCGGTATCCTAAATACGACCACTCGGTCTATATGGAATGGTCCAAAACCACCAAAGGCAGTATGCTCTCTAACTTTATTTACGATACGGAAACACTTATTCCCAAAACCCGTTTAACGTTTGAAACCAGTTATTTAACCGAGCAAACACTTGATTTTATGGGATTTAATGGGTATCAAAGCACCTACAAAAGAGATTTTACCGACCAAACCAATCCCAATTACATTTCCCGTGCATTTTATAAACAAGATTTAAAAAGGCTACGAATAAAAGCTGATTTTCAGGGCAATATACTTGGTCATAAATTACGGTGGCTAGCTGGATTAGCACACTACGGAAGTAAAATTGAAAGTGTAGATAGAGCTAAACTAAACAAAGGGCAAAAAACAGAAAACCTTTTGCCAGACACTGCCACTTTATTCGATATTTATAAACAATACAATGTTCTGCAAGCCGGGCAATTTAATGGAGGCAACACCCAGCTCCTAAAAGCAGGACTAGTTTGGGACACAAGAAACAACGAGGCCAACCCCGATAATGGTATCTGGACAGAAGCACTAGTTATTGCTACACCCAGTTTTATGGGCAACAAATACAGCTACACCGCAGCAATGATAAGCCATCGACAATATTTTACGCTATGGAAAAACTACCTCACTTTTGCCTACCGCTTACGTTACCAAACCAAATTATCTGGCGACATTCCATTCTATATGTTACCCTATGTATTCAATTCCAAACAAACAGAATTTGGCTTAGGCGGGAAAAAAACACTTCGAGGAATTTTAAGAAATCGAGTCGTTGGCGACGGCGTAGCACTTGGTAATTTTGAGCTAAGGGGCAAAATTCTAAATACCATTCTTTTCAAGCAAAATTTTTATATCGCACTAAGTGCCTTTGCCGATGCAGGTATTGTTACAAAAGAGTACGAAATAAACACTAGCCAAATCCCAGCAGAATACAAGTATTTATTCAATACCCAGCCCGATAAATTGCACATTAGCTACGGTGCAGGACTTCATTTTGCCCTTAACGAAAATTTTATTGTTGCCGTAGATTATGGCCTAGCCCTAAAAAAAGAGGACGGAAAAAGTGGACTATATATTGGACTAAACTTCTTATTTTAGAAATTTATAATCTAAAATACAGCCTATTTTACCCGTATTTTCTGTTTATGAAAAAAGAAATTATTATCACCCTTAGCCTACTTTACCCAACTATTATTTTCGGGCAACAGCCCGAATTATTAAAACACAATAACATTGCAATAATAGAGCTAACTACTCTAAATTCATCAGCACGAGAAACCAACCTATCCATTTCCCCAGACGGTAAATACCTCTATTTTATGAGCGACCAAGGCAAGCAACCATGGTCAATCCCTTACGGGGAATACAATGGGAAGCAGCGGTTTGATGGTGATATTTGGTTTTCCGAGAAGAAAGATTTTGTGTGGCAAAAGCCAATTTGCTTAGACAGAAATGTAAATACATCGGCCGGGGAAGACGAGCCGAATATTTCTCCTGATGGGCAATTCCTACTTTTCCAGAGCTGGAAAAGCACATGGCAATTCACCAGAGGCCCTTACTACGAAGCTGAATTAATCAATAATAAATGGAACATCACAGCCGGAGCTGGCGGTGGTATCCATGAATTTTTTATGAAGCGAAGCGTTGAATACCGAGCCTATGCCACCGATGGAGCAAGCCTTTCGCCAGATAGAAAAACCTTTATTGTGGCTTGCGGACAATTTTACGAGGGCAATATGAATTTATTTATCTCTAAAAAACAAAACAACCAATGGCAAGCCATGAAAAAAATGGAAATTAGCACTCCAGGCGATGAGCGGTCGGTATTTATAGCTGGCGATGGCAAAACTATTTTCTTTGCTTCGGATAGTTATACACCCAACTTTGGCGGGCTTGATATTTATAAAGCTACGCTTTTGCCAAATGGAAAATGTACTGATATTCAGAATATTGGAGAGCCTTTTAATACCGCTAACGATGATTATGGCTTTATACTTACCGCCTCGGGGCGAGAGGCGTATTTTATACGTGAGGGCAATATTTTTTATGCCGATTTGCTAAATGCAGACCCACGTATTAAGCCAAAACCAACGGTTCTTATTTCGGGTACAGTAGCGGATAAAACTAGCAAGTTTGTAGAAACAAAACTAGAACTTACTTATAATGACTCTATTATAGCCACCTCTAAATCAAATGCTAAAACAGGAAAATATTTATTTGTAGTGGATAAGCAATTTACAGAGGTCGTAATTAGGGATAAAGAACAGAAATATATCAATACAAAAATTGAACTAAAAGGCAATGAAAGTATTTCTGTTGATATTAAAAAATTGGCACTTAAAAATTGGGCAATTACTGTAAATTTTGATAGCAATTCATCACAAATAAAGTCGAGTTATAAGCTAAAATTAGATGCACTAAGTAAACAGTTATCCAAAGCAAAGTCTTACAATATAGAACTCATTGGGCAAACAGACTCGAAGGGGAGTGTGGCTTATAATGAAAAATTAGCCTTACAAAGGGCAAAATCTGTAAAACAATATCTTGCAAAAAAAGGACTGCGACCTGAGCAAATAAAAATATCTGGAACAAAAAAAAAAACCACTACAACCCGAAGTACTAAACTTATAATTAATGCCACTTATTGAAAACAAAAAAGAGCTATTTCATAAGAAATAACTCTTTTTTCTGTAAAGCAATTTTCTATTTTCCTCCTAAAAGTAAACCTATAGAAAGACCAACCACCATGTTTTTTGCATATAAATCGCCAACTGGCTTATTAATAATATTGGCAAAACCTTGTCCATAACTCAGTTCCGTAAACCCATTTACAGGACCAAACCCATATTGTACTC
Source organism: uncultured Chlorobiota bacterium (assembly GCA_947311265.1). Lineage (GTDB taxonomy): Bacteria > Bacteroidota > Bacteroidia > Bacteroidales > JAADGE01 > CAMZKQ01. The sequence continues at coordinate 4,220 of CAMZKQ010000235.1, forward strand.
CAGCCGCTATATTAATACCTGCGTCAAAGCGTTTGTACGCTTCTGCACCATCTGTAAATAAATCAACATCAAAATCAGTTGAAACAGATGTATTTCCTGTTGTAACTGTTGAAGCACCTTTATAGCGTGCTTTAAAAGCAAAGTCAAAAGCAGGCCCCGCAGCAACATAAAACATTCCAAATTTCACTTTGGCTTGTAATTGTAATTCGCCATAATCTATCTGCGATTTTGCTTTTGTAGCAACTGTTCCTGTTGACGAATTTACTGAATACCCCTTTTGCGAATACATTCCTACTGCTCTTACCCATAACATTGGTACAAG
>CAMZKQ010000236.1 GCA_947311265.1 uncultured Chlorobiota bacterium
GGTGTAGCTCTCCTTGTCTTTGGCAGGATGGCCGGCATTGCCAATTTCAACATCATCTACAAAAAAACGAAAAGATGCACCTAAAGTATTTATTTTAAAGGCATAACTCTCTTTTGGGTTAAGCCCCTTTAAAGTAAGCCGGTAAGTGCCATAACCAAACCCTTTTGGGTTGGTTGTTTCATCTTTAAAAAAAGCATTGAAATAACCCGGTACTTTTATAGGCTTACTTTCTAGTGCTTTGGCCTCTTGGGTGGTGGTAAGCAGTGCGTTAGGGAAAAAATCCCATTCCCCATTAAGTTCAAGGGTTTCGTTAAACGAAAATGAGGATAAGTCTATACGCCCATTTTTAGCCTTTGGAGTATCTTCTTGCGTTTGATTACAAGAAAATAAGCCTAAAAATAGGAGCAGGATAAAGTAATGTGTGTATCTTTTTCTCATTAAGGCAATGAATAGTTGAGGCAGGTTTAAAAAGTTACCCTGTGCGTTGTTTTGCGAAATGGATTTTAAATAAATACCTATAAATCAATCAATTAAATTATTCACAGGGTGACTATCCTGTTCTTTTGGCTTTTAGACTAAACTCATAGTTCAAAAACTGAACCAAAAGTAAAAAAAAAAAGAGTCTAAAAAAACAATTTAGATTTAAGACAATGCTGTCCTAAATAAATTTTCAGATCTGAAAATTTATTGAGTTTGAGGGTTCTTTTTTAAATCGCTTTTTACTGTTTCTTTTGCAAAGTAAAATCAAGCCCGACAAAACGCTTTTCGTCCCAAAATTCAAGCGTTAATATCTTGAAAGCCAGAACCCAACTATTCGTTGTATGGTCGTGAGCATAGATAATATGCTCTATTTTTTCGGCACTTAATTAAAAAACTATTTTTAAAAATGCCACTAAGTTCTGAAAATTTTGTTTTATCTTTGAAAAGTTGCATAATTGTATATCTTATTGTAATTATTGTTTTAACTACTTCAAAGATAGTAATTTACATTTAATTATGTAACTTTTTTACACCCATATTCTGCTGATTACCATGCGATTAATGCTTTTTAAATCTTCTCGTAATATTCTTATTATTAATATATTAACAAGCCCGAAACTTTAGTTATAAAATACGACAAATAACATTTTACAAAACTACCCTATTAAAAACCATAAATTTAGACCTCTAAAATAAATGCTCAAATTATGCCGAATTTCAACACCATAAGAAACGACTTCCCCCTACTTGCCCGAGAAATACACGGCAAACCATTAGTCTATCTGGATAGTGGGGCAACTACGCAAAAACCGCAAGCAGTAATTGATAAAATCAACTATTTTTACACCCAAATCAATTCTAATATCCACCGTGCAGTACACCACCTAAGCAGCTTATCCACAGAAGAATACGAAGCATCACGCCAAACGGTTGCCAATTTTATAAACGCCAAAAGTACTGCCGAAATTATTTTCACCAAAGGCACTACCGATGCCATTAATTTAGTTGCTTTTTCGTTTGGCGAAAAATTCATAAATGAAGGCGACGAAATTTTAATTTCCGAGATTGAACACCACTCCAACATAGTGCCGTGGCAACTGCTTTGCGAACGCAAAAAAGCCATTCTAAAAGTAATCCCGGTAGATGACAATGCAGATATTATCATGGAGGAGTTTGTAAAACGCCTTTCGGCAAAGACCAAACTTGTAGCTATAGCACAGGTTTCCAACGCCTTTGGCACAATACACCCCATCAAAGAAATCATAAAAAAAGCACACAAAATAGGCGCTAAAGTATTGATTGACGGTGCACAAGGCATACAGCATTTAAAAACAGATGTACAAGAATTAGACTGCGATTTTTATGCCTTTTCAGGACATAAAATATATGCCGAAAACGGCATAGGTGTACTTTACGGCAAAGAAGAATTACTCGCCCAAATGCCCCCCTACCAAGGCGGTGGCGACATGATTGCACAAGTAACATTTACCGGAACCACTTATGCCGAATTGCCGCTGAAATTTGAAGCAGGCACCTCCAACTATGTAGGGGCGGCAAGCATTGCCGAAAGCATCAGGTACATTTCCGAAATAGGATTAGAAAATATTGAGAAATACGAAAACGAACTTCTGGCTTATGCAGAAGAAAAATTATTGAAAATTGAAGGCTTAAAAATTTACGGCACAGCCCAGCAAAAATCTTCTGCCATATCCTTCATGATAAAAGACATACACCCTATGGATGCAGGTATGATTTTGGACAAACTTGGTATTGCCGTGCGTACCGGTTCGCATTGTGTACAGCCCGGCATGCTACGTTTTGGGCTTACGGGTACAATCCGAGCATCGCTTGCATTTTACAATAATAAAGCCGATATTGATGCCCTCTACAACGGCCTCTTAAAAGTAAAAATGATGCTTTCCTAAGCATAAAATTAAATCAAAAATGTACGACTATATTTCAGGAAAAATTACAGAAGCATCGCCTTCACATTCAGTTATAGAAACCAATGGAATTGGTTGGTTTATAGACATATCCCTGCATACTTATACCGAAATTCAGGAAAAAAAAGAAGCAAAATTATACATCCATTTTGCGGTACGAGAAGATGCCCATAAATTTTATGGCTTTGCCACAAAATCCGAAAGAGAAATTTTCAGGCTACTAATATCTGTTTCAGGAATAGGGGCAAATACTGCCCGAGTAATGCTTTCGACGCTTTCGCCTGGCGAAATAAAAAATGCTATAAATACCGATAATGTAAATGTTATAAAAAGTGTAAAAGGCATCGGGCTAAAAACGGCTCAAAAAGTAATCATAGAGCTAAGAGATAAAATTAACAAAACCGCTGCACAGGAAATACAAGCCGGAACGGCAAAATTAAACCCTGTAAAAGAGGAAGCACTCGCTGCCCTTACAATGCTCGGGTTTGTGAAAAAAGCATCTGAAAAAGCATTGGATAAAATCGTTGCCACCAACCCTAATATTACAGTAGAACAGGCGGTAAAAGAAGCCTTAAAGAAGATGTAGCCCCTCTTAAGTAAATCTAAATTTCACAAGAAAAAGTTTACTCTTTTTGCTTTACAAACTAAATTCAACTATATTTTGCTCATTTTATATTAAGTATTAACTTTGTTACTCAAAGTACTTTACACTCATAACATGGACGACAAACAAAAACATTTACAGGATTTATCCGAAATTCGCTCAATCATGGAGCGCTCATCTAGTTTCATTTCCCTTAGCGGGCTTTCGGGTATTTTTTCAGGCATTATTGCCTTGGGCGGTGCCGCATTTGCCTATTGGAAAATATATATTCAGCACAATAGTTATCAGCAAATTTATGCTGCGGAATATGCAAACCTGAATATGGAATTAATCCCCATATTATTAGCAGATGCTGCCATTGTTCTTGCACTAGCACTAGCTTTTGGCTTCTTTTTTACTTATCGGAATACCCAACGCAAAGGCTTGGACATTTGGGATAACTCGGCAAAAAACGTATTAGAAAATTTACTCATTCCCCTTGCTACCGGTGGGATTTTTTGTGCCATTTTATTATGGAAAGGCTACTTTTTTATAATTGCCCCAGCAACACTAATTTTCTATGGGCTAGCTCTACTCAATGCCTCAAAATATACACTTCACGATATTCGGTATTTAGGGCTTTCCGAAATTGCAATTGGGCTTATTTCAACAGTATTCCCAGGCTACAGCCTATCTTTTTGGGCACTTGGGTTTGGAGTTTTGCACATTATATACGGTACTGTTATGTATTTTAAGTACGAAATGGAAAGCAACAAACAAGCAGGTTTTTAGTTTTAATATCCCCCTAATCTCAAAATAAATTTACTCTAGCCTATTAATTAAAAACAGATGAAAAAACTTTACACAACACTTAGCCTACTCACTTTTTTCAGCTCAATGTTATTGGCTCAAACCAACTACTATGTAAGCACAACAGGAAACAACAGTAATACAGGCACTTCCACAGGGCAAGCATGGAAAACCATACAATATGCAGCCAACACTGTTGCCCCCGGTGCCATTATAAACATAATGGGCGGCACGTACCACGAATCCATTACAGTTGGCACATCAGGAACGGCTGGCAGCCTCATTATTTTTCAAAATTATAATAATGAAGAAGTAATCCTAAGTGGTACTACACTCCCCCCCTATTCCTATATCATGAAAATTGAGAACCAAAATTACATTCGTGTTTCAGGGCTAAAATTTCAAGATTACCAACAGCTTGATGCCATAGGCATATATGTTATAAACAGCAGTAATGTACACATCGAAAACAATGAATTTTCAAATATCGACTACTCCTCAACGGCAGTTGGGGAAACACCCACCGAAGCACAAAACAGCCAGCCAATTATCGTATTTGGCAGGCACCCAACCACCCCAGTTCAAAACATCTATATCACCAATAACACTATACACGACTGCGAACTGGGCTGGAGCGAAGCCCTCTCTATCAACGGTAATGTGGACGGATTTGAGATAAGCCACAACCACGTTTACAACAACACCAACATTGGCATCGTAGCCATAGGTCACGAAGGTGAATGCCCTACCCCATCGCTAGACCAAGCAAGGAACGGGCAAATACACCACAACCTAGTGCACGACAACCCCATTGCCTACGCCCAAGCAGCAGGCATCTATATTGATGGGGCAAAACAAATGCTTATCGAAAACAACACTTTATATAACAACAGCTACGGCATAGAAATTGGCTGCGAAAATAATGGCAATGCCCCAAACGACCCCTCTGCCAACGATATTTTAGTCCGCAATAATTTAATCTATAACAACAGCTATACAGGTATCGCTTTGGGCGGATATAATTACCCAACATCTGGCAAAGTAGAACACACAACTATCCGCAACAACACCTGTTTCAACAACGATACAGGAAACAATTACCAAGGCGAGATGATGATAAGTTATACCGAAAATTCGCTTATTGAAAATAATATTTTTTATACAAAAAATACAGATAAAGTCCTTTTTACATCAACAAACACAGCCAACACATTGGCTATAAATTACAACCTTTTCTATACCCCTAGCGGGGAAAATGATATTGTAATTGAATGGAACGGCACAGAATACAACACATTTTTGAGCTACAAAGCAGCCACTTTTCAGGACAATAACAGCTTATTTACCCCCCCTCTTTTCATTGATAATTCTTGCTTAAATTCAAACTTGCATTTACTGCCCAATTCGCCAGCAAAAAATGCAGGCCGCCCCAGTTTCCTTACTACTACAGGTTTGGATATGGACGAAGAAGCCCGCATTAACGAAGGTAGGGTGGACATTGGTGCAGATGAGTATTACACAAATACCATTATTGAGCCAGTTGTAAAACAACAAGAAATTCTCTTTTTCCCTAACCCAACAAGCGGCAAATTAAACTTCATAATCACTCAAAAAGATTATGTCCAGATAGCTGTTTTTGATATTTCAGGCAAGCTAGTCTATCACAACTCAAATATACAACAAAGCAAATCCATTAATTTATCGCAGCTAGAAAAAGGTGTATATTTTATAAAAATAAAAACCTGCGAAAACACTTTTACAAGGAAAGTTTTAAAACACTAATAAACCATTGAAAAATATAATATCAGGCATAAACAAAGTCTTTGAAAGCCGTGTTCGGCTAGGGATAATGTCCGTATTGATGGTCAATACGGCGGTGGATTTTAGTACCCTAAAAGAACTTCTAGAACTTACCGATGGTAACCTAGCTAGCCACATGAAGGCCTTGGAAAAAGAGGAATTTATAATTTTTGATAAAAAATTTATTGGCAGAAAGCCAAAAACCACTTACCAAGCCAGCAAAAAAGGCAAAAATGCCTTTAAAGCTCACTTGCAAGCCCTAGAAAACCTAATAAAAGCGCTTTAAATCCCATTAAAATAAACTAAAAACTATCAAAATGAAAATTTTACAATCAAAAATAACCAATGTAACCGTATTTACCGACAGGGCTCAAATATTTAGAGTAGCTAAGCTAAACTTAGCGGCTGGCGAGCATATTTTACGTTTCGAGAATTTGCCCGAAAGCCTAGAACAAAAAAGTATCCAAGTAAATGGGCGGGGCAATATTACTTTAAAAAGCATAAAGTTTAAAGACGTATTTTTTGAAGCCAACACACAGCCAGGAAAGGAACTACTCACTCAGAAAAAAAATGAAATTCAACTTATTATTAACCAAATCTCAGACGAGATAGAGAATACTAAAAAAGAGAAAATTTTTATTGAAAATATTGCAGCAAAAGCGGTACATACCAACGAAAAATCAAACCCCGAACTCAACCCCGAAAACTGGATCAAGATGGCTCAATTTTACCGCAGCCAACTCGGTAGTTTATCGCAGGAAATCCGAGAAAAAGAGCAAGCCTACAAACAACAACAGGCAAAACTAAAAAAAATAAATCAAGAAATTGAGCAAATTGGGGATATTTCTGCCCAGCCCAAAAGTGTTATTGACATAACACTATCTGCCAGCGAAAACCAAGAGGTATTGCTGTATTTATCTTACATTGTATATAATGTAAGCTGGTCGCCTGTATATAATGTGCGAGTTAGCTCCGAACCCCAAAAATTACAGTTAGAATATAATGCCAAAATTTGGCAATCCTCGGGCGAAGATTGGGCGGATATTACTGTAAAACTATCCACCGCCCAAGTGCAAGTTGCCGGCCACTTACCCGAGATTACACCATGGTTTGTAAATGTTTACCAGCCAATACAAAAGCCTCAAAAAAGGGAGTTTAAGAAAAAATCTAAGGAGAGAGCAAAATCTGCTAGTTTCGATGAGTTTGAAGAAGAGTATCCTGCTGTTACAGATTTACAAAAGCCACTTCTTGTAAAACCAAAGGCAAAAGTAGCCCAAAAAGCCACTTCAACCATTTTTGAGGCAGAGGGACACTATACAATCATGAGTGATAATCTTGATTATTCGGTCAGCCTTTTATTAGAAGAGTTTAATGCCGAGTTTCTTCATTTTGCAGCCCCAAAACTCTCGCCAGCAGTATATCTTACGGCAAAAATTAAAAATACATCAAATTTCCCTTTACTGGCTGGTGCTATGAATGTCTTTTTTGATGGTGGTTTTGTTGCAGAATCTTACATGAACCATGTTTTACCAAACGATGAGTTTGAAATTTCGTTAGGTGCAGACGAAAGTGTAAAAGCCGTGCATAAATTAATGAAAAGGTACGATAAGCACGAAGGTATTTTTACAAAAATGAATATTGTTGTTTTTGAATATCAAACAAAAATTAAAAACAGTAAAAATTCAGAAATCCAACTGACCTTTAAAGACAATATCCCCGTTTCTGGAAATGATAAAATTAAAGTAGAACTACTCTCTCCAAAATACAAAGAAAATACAGACGTTTTACAAATTGATAAGCAAGGAGTTATTACACAAGTTGTGATATTAAAACCACAAGAAGAAAAAACATTTGATTTAAAGTTTGAAGTAGAATTTCAACGAGATATTACAGTAACGGGCTTGTAAATTTAAAATCAAAATCAAATTTAAGCAAAATAAATGTACGATATAATTGGAGATATACATGGCTATTATAATTCCTTAAAGGATTTATTATCCAGATTAGGCTATACAGATAATGGTAAATATTGGGCACACCCTTGCCGAATTGCCGTTTTTGCTGGCGACTTTCTAGACCGTGGCCCTTTTATAAGAGAAACCGTTGTACTCGTAAAAGCAATGTGCGAAAATGGGGCTGCCCACGCAGTAATGGGCAATCATGAATATAATGCAATTGCCTATTTCACTAAAAACCAAAGGGGAAGATACCTCCGCCCACACACTAAAAAAAATGACTGGCAAATTTCCGTTACGCTAAAAGCCTACCGTTTGCACGAAAAACAATGGCAAGACCACCTTGTTTGGTTTCAATCTTTGCCCTTATTTATGGAGTTCAAAACCTTCCGAGTAATCCATGCTTGCTGGGATTATAAGCTAGTGAATTATATCCGAAATAAGTACCACGCAAGGCTTAGCGAAGAGTTAATTCAATTAGCCGCCCAAAAGGGAACTCTAGAATATATTGCTATTGAAAGCCTCCTAAAAGGCAAAGAAGTAAAGCTGCCGGGCGGGGCTTGTGGCTATTATGTGGATAAAGATAACAACAAAAGGCGGCGTATTCGCTTTAAATGGTGGACTAGCTTAGAGCAACAAACTTACCGCAAAATTGCGGTAAATTACGAAGAGCAAATCCCCAACGACACTGTGCCAATAACTGATTTTAAAGGGCACATACCCTATTCCAAAGATGCCCCCCCAGTCTTTTTTGGGCATTACTGGAAAAGCGGAACACCCGAAATTTTGGCAGAAAATATTTGCTGCGTAGATTACAGCATTGCTAAAAAAGACAAAATTGTAGCCTATCGCTTTAATGGCGAACAAAAATTAGACAACAAGAACTTCGTAAGTGCAGCCTGTTCCTCAAAAGATTTAAGTTTATTCTAAATAAATTTACTCTATGAAAAAGAAAAAATTATTATCGCAATACCACCCTATACTCTATTTTATATCCATTTGGGAAAAGAGGCTAAAGCGGCAACTTACTTGGCATTTCGATAATAAAAAATACACCAAAGAAAGGCAACAAGAGAAACTGCCCTACCGTGTAAAAAAACACCAATCCAAACTCCTGAAAAAACTAGGCGAAACAGATATGGTTTTGCAACACAATAAAGTGGATAATTTAAAAATTATTATAGAGCAAGTAAATGGTATAATTATAAAACCGGGCGAAACATTTTCATTTTGCAAAACAGTAGGTTTGCCCACCAAAAAGAAGGGCTACAAAGAAGGCATGGAGCTTTCTTTTGGCGAAGCCAAATCGGGTATTGGTGGGGGTATTTGCCAAAGTTCGAACCTTATGCACTGGCTAGCACTACACTCCCCACTAACAATTAACGAACGCCACCACCACAGCTTCGACCCATTCCCCGACAATGGGCGAGTGTTACCCTTTGCAAGTGGTGCAACGGTGTTTTATAACTACTTGGATTTTCAGCTCACCAATAATACAGAGTGGACTTTCCAGATAAACCTTTGGCTTACCGATAAATTACTCGAAGGCGAAATTAGGATTAATAAGGCACTAGATTTCAACTACCACGTCATTGAAAAAAAACATAATTTTATAAAACGAGGCGAGGATTTTTTTAGAACCAACGAAATTTGGCGAACAAAAAATGCAAAGTTTCGTAGTGGTGCAATAATTGAAACCGAACTCCTTTATAAAAATTTCGGGAAAGTTAAGTACACCCCAAAAGAGTTTATTTCCGAAAATTAAAATGCTAAATGTTAGCCAAGTTTCACTTTGGCTAAATTTTTGCTTACTTTTACAGAATAATTACCACTAAATAATTACAATGCACTTTCGCACAGTTTTAAATCCTGAAAAATCAGCTTTTGATATTAATTATAAAAGCAGAATTGCCCTTTTTGGCTCTTGCTTTGCCGAAGAAATTGGGGCAAGGCTCGAAAAATTCAAATTTAATACCAATATAAATCCATTCGGGATTTTATATAATCCTATTTCAATAAAAAAAGCCATTGAAATGATTATTATTGATAGAGTTTTTAAAAAAGACGACATATTTTTCTACAACGAACGCTGGCATAGTTTTTATCACCACAGCAAATTTTCCTTTTCGGAAAAAGAGGAAACGCTAGACTCTTTAAACGAAAATAAAGCGACCTCTATACGCCATGAAATTATAAATGGTGCCGATTTTTTATTTATTACTTTTGGTACAGCATGGGTTTACGAACTAAAAAAAACACGTGAAATAGTTTCCAACTGCCACAAATTACCATCGGAGCAATTCCGAAAACGTTTACTAGATGCCGACGAAATTACAGTAGAGTATTTCCAACTAATCAACAGCTTACAAAACTTAAACCCGAATTTAAAAATTGTATTTTCTATTAGCCCCATTCGGCATATCAAAGAGGGGTTTTCTGAAAACATGCTAAGCAAATCAATTTTAAAGGTTGCCATTTCGCAACTAACCAAGCATTTTCAAAATGTATTTTATTTCCCTGCCTACGAAATTATGCTTGACGATTTGCGAGATTACCGCTTCTACAAAAAAGATAAAATTCACCCCAACGAGCTTGCGGTGGACTATATATGGAAGAAGTTTTCAGAATCATTTATCCGAAAACCAACCTGCTCTACTTTATCCGAAATAAAAAAAATAAAAAAAGCAATGCACCATAAGGTATTTAACCCCAGTTCGGAAGGACACCTTAAATTCAAAAAAAAGTATTTAGAAAAAGTTGAAGATTTAGCAAAAAGGTATAAAGAAATTGATTTTTCGGCAGAGTTAAAATTCTTTTCATAAAAAAAGCAGACTTATTAAGTCTGCTTTTCTGTTTACTAAAACTGTTCAAATTTATAAATTCAACCTTATTTTATTTTACTAAAATTTTTCTAATCATCGACTTTTCATCATCGAAAGTAACTCTCACAAAGAATATACCTTTTTCAGTATCTGGCAATTGCACAAAAATACTGTAAGGTACGCCCGTTTGGTTTACAATTTTTTTCACTCGCTGCCCAATAACATTCACCACCTCCACTGAAGTTATAACCCCTGTTTCAGATTTTACAAAGAAGTTATGAGCCAATACCGGATTAGGATACATCATTACTTCATGTAAATCTTCTTGTACCGATGTAGTAAATTTATCGGCAGAATAGTTTTGTGAAAATGCTTGTGTTCCTGAAAAAGACAGGAAAATGAACACCGAGAAAGTTAGAATAATTTTTCGCATAACAGTTTTAGTTTTTAGGGTTACTTTATTATACGATGTTTTTTTATAAAAGTTTCCATAAAATAAATTTTTTTTATTTTTTTTCGTATGTAAGTCTATCTTAGCCTATAATTTAGCGTTTTCTTACGCCTTTTCTCCATTTTTCTTTACCAATAACTGCTCCTTTTTCATCGTAAAATTTCCAGCGTCCGTGCTTTTTGCCATCTTTATAGCCGGCTTTTATTTTCTGATTGCCACTTTTGTAGTAGAACTCGGCATCGCCGTCGGGCTGCCCGTCGTCAAATTCAATTTTTGCTTTTCTAGCCCCGTTGCTGTAATATTCGTAATAGTCGCCCGTTATTTCATCGCCTTCAAAAACAACTTGTGCTTTTTTTGTTTTAGCAACATCATCGAAAAAGAAAAAGGCTTCGCCTTCGGCTTTGCCGTCTTCGTAGGTTACCGAACTTTGGATATTTCCGCTAGGATAGTAGGTTTTCCAAAGGCTAGCGAATTGCGAATTTTCAATTTGCCCCTCGTATTTATGCTGTTGGCTGTACTGAAAGCACTCAATATAATCTTTATCTCCCGAAAGGGAGTCGCTAGGAATCAAGGGTTTAAAAGTGAGTTCTAGTAGTTCCTGCATAAATAAGTCTTCTGAGGTTTCTTTTTCAAATTTTTCAAGCTCGTCTGTTTTTACTGCCAATGGGTCGTGTGCAGCAATTAGTTTTGTATCAAACATATCGCCTTTGGTAACTAGCTGAAAGCCAATTTGAGCAAAGCTCAAAATAAAATCTCGATTTTCTTTTATTGCCTTACGGTCTTCTTTTGGGCTGTAATAATATAGGTTTTGATAGATTTTTGGAGTTTGAATAAATAGGGTAACATTCGATTTTGTATCAAAATTATCTTTAAATTTAATAAATGCTTGTTTATGCTCCAATGTATTTCCAACAGTATAGTCGTCAATCATCATTTTTAGGGTGGGTAGCGAATTACTTAACACTAGATAGTCGTCGATATAAGTGTAATATGGTTTTTCTAGATTTTTGAACATCTTGCCAAAAAAAAGTTTAAAAAAGCCACGGCGTTTTAGCTTTCTAATTTCAAAATTTTTATACACTTCGGTATCAAATTTTACTGGCGAGCGTTTTCCGATTTGCCTAACTATAGTTTCCCAGCCTTCTTTTGCTTTGTCAATATCGTTGGCATGGATTACGGCTACCACGTCTTCCATGCGTGTTTTTTTGCTTGGGCGAAGTTTTACAATGGCTATTTCGTTGCCTATCCAATCGAAAAAATGTTTTTTCAGGTTTATTTTCAATGTTTTTTCAGTCATTTTAACTATTTTTTCAATATCTTCCATATCCTCGGCACTGCCGCTGCGGTATTGCTCTGTAAGGTTGGTGTAAAATGTGTTAAAATCCTGAAAGCCAAGCGAAAAGTACATGGCCGCTTGGTCGGATACCACTTTAAAAGCACTCATTTTCCCGGGTTTTACGCCCGCTAGGGCTTTTACATACGAGCCTACCGAGTCTATATTTGTGTAGCCTTCAAAGTTGAGTTGTTCGTCTTCCAAGAAAGCATCAAATGCAGAAAATCGTAAAGAGGTACTCATCATTTTTAGTGCATCTGATTCTTCGGTCATAAATGCAAGGCTAAATTTATTGAGTTGTGCGTAGTTAAAATAGAAGCGAAAAAGCTGCCGACTTCCTAGGCTTTGCCTAACTTTCTTAAAGTGTTGGTTGTGTTCCCAGTGCAAATCGTCCTTTTGCGAAATGGCCTTTTCTAGCAATGCACCAGTAAAAGATACGACCAGTAAATTATCGACCATTGCCATAAATATCAAATCCTTAGGGTTGGTTTTATTCTTGAGTTGGATAATTTTTTCGCCTTTATAAGCCCGCTCGCTTACGGCATAGCCATCAACAAAGCCCAAGGCACTTTTTAGCCCGCCTCTAATTACCGAACTTTTTTTCATGTCCACAGTAAAAACAAAATCCCAATCTTTACCCGAGGTCATGTGTGCCGAAACAAGTAATTTTCGCCCACTAAGCACCATATTGGCAATTTTATTGTCTTTAAGGAAACTATCTACTGTTTTTATATCCCCTTCCAAATCGTTAAAGTAGGGGTTTTTGGTAAGGAATTGCCACACTTTACTGCTACTAATTTCTGTCCATGCTTTGGTTAAGTTGCTGGTTTCTACCACAAAAATAGCATCAGAAGGCACTACCGATAGGGCTAGGCGCCCTTTGGTTTTATAAAAATAGGTGCTGTAAACGTACCAGCCACCTGCCGAAATTCCTAATAGGAGGAAAATAATAAGTATAACTTTTAGTGTTTTTTTCATTTTAGATTATTTTTTTCAAATTTCAGGCAAATATAAACCTTTGAAACTTTTTTTTGGCAATAAGAATAAAAAGAAAATATAAATAAAGCTAAAAATTTCTAAAATTAATTTCAAAGTATTATTTTGCATAAAATTTCAGAGCTTAAAAATGCAAAAAATAAAAGCCTTATTTCTTAACGATAAGTTTATACTTACGGTAATCATTGTCAATACTATCACGATTTTTAGTGAAGGGTTTAATAATTTGAGTATCCGTACAGAATTTTTTATTAATCTTATTGATAGCCTCACTACTATTATTTTTATTTTTGAGGCCATTATTAAGATTCGCCATTTAAGTTGGAGGGGTTACATAAAATCAGGCTGGAACAAATTAGACTTCCTGCTTATAGTGCCTTCCCTTCCCTCGTTTATATTGCTATGGACACATTGGATTGACTACGATTTGCACTTCCTTTTGATATTTAGAGTAATGCGGGTCTTTAAATTTTTACGCTTCTTTAAATTTGTCCCCGGCATGTCCGAGCTAGCCAAAGGGATACGGCGTGCCTTAAAAACGTCCGTTGTTGTTTTGTTTGGGTTTGCCATTTATAACCTAATTGTTTCGGTACTTTCCTGCTATCTATTTAAAGAAATTTCACCCGAGTATTTTGGCGACCCTGTAACTTCTTTCTACTCTACTTTTAAAGTATTTACTGTGGAAGGCTGGTACGAGATACCCGATAAAATGGTACTCCAGCTGCCTGTTGCTCAAAGTTTTTTTATAAAAGTTTATTTTTTACTTGTGCTTGTTACTGGTGGGATTTTTGGGCTATCCATAGTCAATTCCATCTTTGTTGATGCCATGGTAAGCGATAATAACGACCTGTTAATTGAAAAAGTAGATGCTCTTGAAAATAAAATTGAGTCGCTTATTGAAATCATTGAGTCGCAAGATAAAAACAAGGGCAAATGAAAATTGTTATACTTGGCTCGGGAAATTTGGCTTGGCATTTGGGCAATATTTTGCAAAAAACAGGGCAAAGCATTCTTCAGGTTTACAGCCCTACCGAGCCCCATGCCAGCCAATTTGCCAACCAATTAAAAACTAGTTATACAACAAATCTACAGAAAATCCTCCCCAATGCCGATTTATACATTTTAGCCATCGCCGATGATGCTATATATAAGGTGTGTAAAAATCCTGATTTAAAGCAAATTATTGCCAACAAACCTTGTGTACATACTGCAGGAAGTGCTGATATGACAGCCCTTAGTAAAATTTCAGAAAATACTGGCGTATTTTACCCCTTGCAAACCTTCTCGAAAAACAAAGCGGTTAATTTTAAAGAAATCCCTATTTGCCTCGAGGCAAATTCGGAAAATACAATGCAACTATTAAAAAATATTGCAAAAAAAATAAGTAGCAATATACACATAATTACTTCTGAGCAACGGCAACAACTCCACTTAGCAGCCGTTTTTGCCTGTAATTTTAGCAACCATTTTTACGCTCTGGCGGAAGTTATTTTAAAGCCCAAAAACATTAGTTTTGACTTACTAAAGCCACTAATAAAACAGACTACAAACAAGGCTTTACTCTCTGTAAGTCCTAAAAATTCGCAAACCGGCCCCGCCATTCGCAAGGATTTTAAAACAATGGAGAAACACATTGCCAGCCTTTCTGCCTCGCCCAATTTGCAAGAATTGTATAAGCTAGTTAGCAATAGTATTAGCAAAATTCACGAACAAAAATAAACTAATGCCTACTTACGGGGCAAAAATTCCAGCCCATTCAAAAGGAAATTTGATATTCAATTTTGTTTCATTACTTTTGCCTTTCGGTTTAAATCTGACCTAAAATAATCCAACTATGAAAAATGCCCTTCAAATAGAAAAACTAACCAAATCATTTGGCGAAAAAGTCCTTTTTCAGGACATCTCATTCTCTATTGAAAAAGGGCAAAAAGTAGCACTTATTGCCCAAAATGGTGCTGGTAAAACCAC
>CAMZKQ010000237.1 GCA_947311265.1 uncultured Chlorobiota bacterium
AAAAAGAATAAGAAGAAGACCGGAAATAAGTACCATCATAACTTAAACTGAGACTAATGAATCATGAATTTAAAAAAATGAAGTTTAGAACCCAAGCAAATATGATAACTGGAATTGGTGAAAGAATAAAATAATACCCCAGGGTGATTCACCTCTACTCATCTCTACTCATCATGTCTTTTGAAGCAATTCCGGATGGATGATGAGTAACATTCCTTTGAAATTAGTAAATAAAATCTAGTATTTTTGCCAAGCAGTTAAAATTGCTATAAAATAAGTCCCTGTAAAAATGAACATACAGCAAATAAAACAAAGGTTTGGAATTATTGGTAACTCACCCGACTTAAACCGTGCAATTAATATTGCAGCACAAGTAGCAGCTACCGACTTATCGGTGCTTATTACAGGCGAAAGTGGGAGCGGAAAAGAAAATTTTGCAAAAATAATCCATAACTACAGTGCAAGAAAACACAACCACTATATTGCCGTTAATTGCGGGGCAATCCCGGAAGGGACAATAGACTCTGAACTGTTTGGGCACGAAAAAGGAGCTTTTACAGGAGCAAGAGAGAGCAGGAAAGGCTATTTTGAAACCGCCAATGGCGGTACTATTTTTCTTGATGAGGCAGGCGAACTGCCCAAATCTACCCAAGCCAAACTACTAAGAATATTGGAGGCGGGCGAATATATAAAAGTAGGCTCATCTAAAGTGCAGAAAACAAATGTACGAGTAATTGCGGCAACCAACTTAAATATAGAAGAAGCAGTACAAAAAGGAAGATTCAGGGAGGATTTATACTACCGTCTTAATACTGTACCAATTAGCCTGCCACCCCTCCGTTGGCGAGGCAATGATATTGCCTTACTGTTTAGGAAGTTTGCCTATGATTTTTCCGAAAAATACAAAATGCCCGCCGTTCGCTTAAACGAAGAAGCAAAACAATTACTTCTGGAATTTCATTGGCCAGGCAACGTGAGGCAACTAAAAAACATTACCGAACAAATATCAATCATAGAGCAAGATAGGGAAATTACCGCAGAAATTTTAGCCAACTACCTCCCTATAAATAAAAAATATACACGCTTACCAGCCATATATCAAGATGCGGTAAATAAAGAGGAATTTAGTTCGGAGAGAGAAATCTTATACAAAATTTTGTTCGATATGCGTAACGAAATTAACGAATTAAAGAGTGTTGTACAAGATGTTATAGGAGGAAAAACGAAGGTAGATAATAATTCAGACTTTAGATTTTCCGAACCAAGGTATAGTCAATCTTCTGAAAGCCAAGTGATTACGAATGACTTTATAAATATATCCCACAACCAAGAAAAAAGTAAATTTACCGAAGAGCAGCTTAGTAATATCGAGGATACACAAGAAATTGTAGAAGAATCGCTCTCCTTAGTCAAGAAAGAAAAAGAAATGATAATTAAAGCACTCGAAAAGTATAAAGGAAAACGAAAACACGCTGCACAAGAATTGGAAATTTCGGAACGAACTTTGTATAGAAAGATTAAAGAATATGGCTTGGATTAGTTATACTATTTTCGTACTCTAAGGAAATTTTTAAATTAAAATCAATAAATGTAAACTAGAATGTACATAAATATTAAAAAAAATGTAATTTTATCAATAGTATTCTTTACCTTTGCACAAACATTACTGTTTGGTTGTGGGATATACTCATTTACAGGAGCTTCACTTTGTCCAGAGGACAAAACGGTTTCTGTAAAATATTTTGTAAATAGAGCACCGCTTATCAACCCTGCACTTAGCCAAGAGTTTACCGAAATGCTGAAAGATAAATTCTCAACGCAGACCGTTCTGGATTTAACCAATATTGATGGTGACTTACAGTTTGAAGGCGAAATTACTGGCTACAGCGTAAAAGCAATGGAAATTGCAAAAGGACAAACTGCAAAAACAAACCGACTAACCATCTCGGTTACCGTTCGGTTTAAGAGCATTTATTGTCCCGAAAAAAACTTTGATAAAAAATTTTCTCGCTATGCAGATTTCCCATCAGAGCAAAGCCTTACAGAAGTAGAGGCAGGCTTAGTGAATGAGATTATTGAGCAAATTTCAGACGATGTCTTTAACGAGGCAGTAGTAAATTGGTAATACAATTTTTTTTTTTTGATACACCTTAAAATAATTAGCAATAATGGTTTTTTAAAAAACTTAAAACACAATAAAGATGACAGCAGAAAACTTAGCAACCTACATAAAAGAACCAAAAGCCCTCTCGAAGAAAGAATTTATCAACTTAAAAAAGTTGATAAAAGAATACCCCTACTTCCAAACTGCACACGCTTTATTATTGAAATCTGCAAAGAATACAGGGGGGGCTAACTTAGAAACCACCCTCCATAATTCTGCCGCCTTTGTTGCCGACAGGCAAGTGTTGTACAATTTCCTTTCCGACGAAAAACAAGACAAAGGTAAGCAAAAAGGACGTAGCCAAACTGTAGCCATGCAAACCCTTGCTGATAGACAAGCAAAAACTGTTAGTCCCACCAAGAAAGAAACAAAAGAGCCAGTAAACAAAACTGTAGAAATAAAGAAACCTGTGGCTAAGGTGATTGTGAAAAAACGACCCGTTAAAATAAAAGAACTGAAAAAAGAACCCCTGATACAAAAAAACGTTACCTCTAAAACTGAAAATATAAGCCCGAAAGAAAAACATGAAACAATAATTCAAGATTTCTTTGCCGTAAGAACACGCCCTACAAATAACGCAAAAGATGAAAATAAAAAAAAGAAAACAATAATCAACGAGGAGGATAAGAAGAAAATTACAGATGATATTTTTGCTAAAATTGAAGCCCTTAAAAAAGAAAAGCCCCTAGCAGTTAAAACTACCTCTAAACCCATTGAAAGCAGAAAAATAGAGCGGGAAAAGAATGTTGTAACTGAAAATATTAAAAAATCAAAACCTGTTGAGGCTGAAAAAATACAAGGTAAAAAGAGTGATAAAGTAAGAAAAGTTGTTATTATTACAGAGAAAAAAACGATTAAACCAGAAGAAAAAAAAGAAGAGAAGAAAATAACTGCTGCCGATAACCTACTCAACCGTATTTCAGCAAAAACAGAAAATGCAAAAACAGAAGTTAAAAAACCAATTGTAGTCATCAAAGAAAAAGCTAAGGAGGTACAGCTAAGTACGCCAGAGAAAAAAGAAGTTGTAAAGAAAATTGAAGCCACCCCAGAAAAAATAAAAAATAAAGAGGAAGTAAAAAAGCCAACAGTATCAGAACTTATCAGTAAATTTGCAGGAGGTGGAACGAGTACAGAAAAGAAAAAAGATGTTAAAAAGCCCGAAGTTAAACCAATAGTAAAAGAAGCTATTATTGCCCCAGAGATTAAAAAAGAACCCCTTAAAAAGGAAGAACCAAAAACGAATAAAGGGCTAGCTGCCGACTCTTTAATGGCAAGAATTGCTGCCATGCGAAAGAAAAAAGAAGAAGCACAAGGCGATACAACTGAAAATAACAATAACCTTATAAATAAATTTGTAGAAGAACAACCATCGTTAAATACCGAAAAAGAACCCGAGATTACAGGCGATGCAGCAGAGTCTAGCACAGTAGAACAAGGCGAAGTAATCACCGAGCTTATGGCAAGTATTTACATCAACCAAGGGCATACCGACAAAGCAATTTTAGTTTATGAAAAATTAAGTTTGAAAAATCCAGAAAAAAAGAGTTACTTTGCAAACTTAATTTCTGAATTGAAAGAGGACGAAAATAAATAAGCCCAACTTTGAAATAATAAAATCATTAAAAAGAAAAATAATAAATTATGTTTATTTTATCAACAGTACTAATTTTACTAGCAAGCGTAATATTAATCCTTATTGTACTTGTACAAAACTCCAAAGGCGGTGGCCTATCATCATCATTTGCCGGAGGCGGTGGCGGTAGCCAAATGGGCGGTGCAGTACAAACTAACCAGTTCCTAGAAAAAGCAACTTGGACACTCGTTGTGGCATTGCTCATATTCTGTATCACAGCCAGTATTTCACTTCCAAAAGCTGGAACTCAACAACAAAACTCCGTAATTAGCGAAAAAGTAAAAAACGACTTCACCTCAATCCCTGTTGTTCCAGATGCAGCAACAATTAAAGAAGCCACAAAAAAAGAAGAAAAAAAAGGAGAGTAAAATCTTTTTTCAATCATATAAAATGTCAATATGTCATACATATTGACATTTTTTTTGCCAAATAACTCCTTTCTTATGAAGTTTTGACAAAAAAAAGGCATTTATTTGTTTGGCATAAATTATGAAAAGGACTAACTGAAAGTAAAAATATTTTAACCACTAAAATTATATAAAATGAATATCAAACCATTAGGATTAAGAATCTTAACCTTACCAGAAGAAGCCGAAACCAAAACGGCAAGCGGAATAATAATCCCCAACTCGGCACAGGAAAAACAGCAGCGAGCAAAAGTTGTTGCAATAAGCAAAGAATTAGAAAACGAAGAAAACAACGAATTGAAAGTAGGCGATACAATTTTGTTCGGAAAATACTCTGGTACAGAATTAAATATCGACAATAAAGACTACCTCATGCTAGAGAAAAAAGATGTTTTAGCAATTGTTTAAAAATAAAAAATAAAAAAAATGGCAAAAGAAATAAAATTTGATATTGAAGCAAGAGATTTGCTTAAAAATGGCGTTGATGCACTTGCAAATGCAGTAAAAGTAACCCTCGGACCAAGAGGGCGAAATGTAGTTATTGAAAAAAAATACGGAGCACCACACATTACAAAAGATGGCGTAACCGTAGCCAAAGAAATTGACCTTGCAGACCCTTATGAAAATATAGGGGCACAAATGGTAAAAGAAGTCGCCTCGAAAACCGGCGACGATGCTGGCGATGGCACAACAACAGCAACCATTTTAGCACAATCTATCATCTCGGTAGGACTAAAAAATGTAACCGCAGGCGCCAACCCTATGGATTTAAAAAGAGGCATAGACCTTGCAGTAAAAAAAGTTGTAGATAGTCTTCAAGCACAATCTAGCGAAGTGGGCGATGACAACAATAAAATTGAGCAAGTCGCAAAAATATCTGCCAACAACGACTCCGAAATAGGAAAACTAATTGCACAAGCTATGGCAACAGTAAAAAACGACGGCGTAATTACTGTTGAAGAAGCCAAAGGTACAGATACCACCGTTGAGGTGGTTGAAGGTATGCAGTTTGATAGAGGCTACCTTTCCCCTTACTTTGTTACCGACCCCGAAAAAATGGAAGCCGTTTTAGAAAACCCTTATATCCTTCTTTACGATAAAAAAATATCGGCAATGAAAGATTTAATGCCTGTACTAGAACCCGCTGCACAAGCTGGTCGCCCACTTATGATTATTGCAGAAGATATTGATGGTGAGGCACTTGCAACACTTGTCTTAAACAAACTTAGAGGCTCACTAAAAGTGGCCGCTGTAAAAGCACCAGGGTTTGGCGACCGCCGAAAAGCAATGCTCGAAGACTTAGCCATACTTACCGGAGGTACAGTTATTACCGAAGAAAAAGGACTTACACTCGAAAATGCAACACTTGAAATGTGTGGGCAAACCGAAAAAATTGTAATGGATAAAGAAAATACTACAATTGTAAACGGCTCGGGCGAAAAAGCAAATATCGAAGCTAGAGTAAATGAAATCCGTAGGCATATCGAAAACACAAGCTCCGATTACGATAAAGAAAAACTACAAGAACGCTTGGCAAAATTGGCCGGTGGTGTTGCAGTACTTTATGTAGGTGCGTCTTCCGAAATTGAAATGAAAGAGAAAAAAGACCGTGTGGACGATGCCCTTAGTGCAACTCGTGCGGCGGTGGAGGAAGGGATTATTCCTGGTGGTGGAATTGCCTACATTAGAGCCATTGCTAGCCTAGACAAACTTGTAGGAGATAATGAGGACGAAAACACAGGAATTGCAATTATCCGCAGAGCCATTGAAGAGCCACTTAGGCAAATTGTAGCCAATGCTGGCGGCGAAGGTGCTGTGGTGGTGCAAAAGTAACCGAAGGAAAAGCCGATTTCGGCTTTAATGCTAGAACCAATAAATACGAAAATCTGCTTGCAGCTGGTGTTATAGACCCTACAAAAGTAGCCCGTGTGGCTTTACAAAACGCAGCCTCTATAGCAGGAATGTTCCTGACTACCGAGTGCGTTTTGGTCGATGAAAAAGAAGATGCCCCAATGATGCCACCTGCTGGTGGAATGGGAGGTATGGGCGGAATGGGTGGCATGATGTAAGCCAAGCACCCCAAAAAATGATATAAAAAAAGCCTTGCAAATTTTGCAAGGCTTTTTTTTATCTTAGAAATTAGAAAAAGGCGAAGGGTTAAAATTTCCTTACGCTACGCACTTTCTTTTTAGAAATTTCAATAGTTTTCCCTTTTGGATATTTTATGGAAAAAGAAAGGCGTATTTTTTTTACTTGCCCGGGATTTAATCGGTATTTCCATTTTAGTTCGCCTGTGGCAGGATTTGCAATGGCATCTGATATTTCTAGGGCTTTTACTACAATTTCATCGGATTGCGAAATTGGGAGCTGGTCGTGAATATCTATTTCGATGCTTGATTTTCGGTTGTTTTTTACAATAATTTCGTAAGTTAAGGTTTCCTTGCGTTTATTGCCGATAAATTGCGAGCTGCTGAATTTTTTTAGTTTGCTTCGGGTTACAATTACCTTTCCATCTCGCCCAAGCGATAGGTTTAGCGTATCGCTAACATCTCTGGTTTTTATAAAGGATTGCCCAAGGTAAGTGCCAGCATAATAAACATTTGCAGGCCCTTCAACCAAATTTAAATCCTCCCAGCCAGTAATTCGTGCTAGCAAAAATACGCCTTTATCTAGCTTTGTAACGGCGTAGTGTTTGTAGGAGGCAGGCAATTCATGCTCACTTACATCTATTAAATACGGCTTATCGTCCGAAGGCACAGAGTAAGTTCTGCTAATTTTAAACTCTGCATTTAATTCTGGCAAAGCCGCCGAGGAGTAATTGCTACTGTTTGTAACATTGCCAAATAAGCCATCAGTAACAGCTTCGCCAGCAATATCATTTTGAAAATAGCCCTCTCCTGGGGAAATCTGTAACTGCTGGTTAGATTTTTGCTGTCTATTGTTTTGATAATAAGCTTGTTGTCCATAAGTTTTATAGCTAAGTAGCCATGGTTTTAAGTTGGGCTGGGTAACGCTTAATGTAGGGTCAGCGGTGGAGAGTTTCATTTTAAGATTTTCCCATGCTATTCCTGTATTGTTGAATACCTTTGCTCGGTAGATTAATTGTACAGGCTTATCGGTATCTTCGGCTTTAATATCGTAGGCAGGTGCCCAGCCAGCATCGGCCACTAAGTATTTAATTTGTATATTTTTATACGCATTTGAGTGAGACGAAACTAAAACAATAATTTCCGAACGGGTATAGCTTGAGTTGGCATTAAGCTCTGCCAACTCATGGTTAATTCTAGTTTTTGCCCTAATTAGCTTTAGTGCTTTTCGTTCGAGTTCTCTTACACTCTTATTGATTTCTAATGTACGAGTTCTATAAAAGTTTGATGCCATTTTTAGTTCCGCTATTGGAACCCCATTTTGTGTACCACCTATTTGATTGTTTACTTTTAGGAGTTTTTTTTCGGCTATATAAGCTCCTTTTTCATCAGTAATATCCTCAATTTTAAAACTAATAAGTTCTAGCGAATCTTTCAGAATGTCAATTTGAGGTTGCTTCTCTGGCATCACCAAATAATTGAGTTTACTTGATACGCTTAAAATATCTACGCCATTATCAGTAGTAACTCTAATACTCCGAGTATTTATTTTTGAGGAAATATTTTTAAACGTAAGCTGAGTTCGCCCCCTTTTAAGGTTTACTTTTTTTGAGCGGATAATTTCGGCACCTGTGAGGTATATTACGGCAGAGTCAATTTTAGATTTAACTGTTTTGTTGGCGGTTTTTTGGGCAAATATGCCCAAGGCTACAAATATAAATGTAGCTAATAATATTATCTTTCTCATGTGTTGTATTTTTAGGGTAGTGTTTCTACGGGAGTATACAAAACCAGCTATTTTTGCAACCTTTTATTAAATTTGTGCTTTTCGCAAGCAAATTCAATAATAGCTTCTAGGTTTTGCTTGTAAATTGGCTTTAGCATATACCCGTAAGTATTAGATAGGATTGATTTTTTTATTGTTTCGGGCTGGCTATCGCCAGATATGTATATCACAGGCAAGTCAAAACGGTCTTCAATAATTTTGGCAGTTTCTATGCCGTCTTTTTCACCATCAAGGTGAATGTCCATTAAGATAGCATCGGGTAATGCGGCTTGGCAGGCCGTAACAGCTTCATCGCCAGTATTGGCAAAGCCGTGTAATTCATAGCCAATTTCTTTAATAAACATCTCAAAAATGGTTCTTAGCATTTTGTCGTCTTCAACAATTAGGATTTTTTTTGTCATTATAATATATGTTTTCGATAAAATTAAAAGGTTTTTTTTTCTAGTCCTTAGTTAAGTGTACTTTTAAACTGCTATGTAATTCTGCTTGTGAGTGTTAAAAAAACCTAACACTATACTTATTTTCTTTGCAAAAACTGTACAAATTTATAATTTTAATGCTTTGTTTTAAGCAAAAACTAAAATTACTTTTCTAAAATGTTCAATTTAATAATAGATAAAGGCAATACTGCTACAAAAATTGCACTTTTTAAT
>CAMZKQ010000238.1 GCA_947311265.1 uncultured Chlorobiota bacterium
CTACCTACTCTTAATTGCTGATGGATACGATGCCCTTAAAGAAGCTGACGAAACCAACAATTACTATTATCTAACAACTGCCGATGGTAGTGGCTTAGATTTTGAAAATGGTATAATGAAAAGCACACCTGCCAAATGTTTAACCAAAGGCTTAACGCCTGGTACAACCTCTGCAAAACCTGTAAAAACAGCAAGAACAAAGTATAATAAAAACACTTATTCTCAGCAAGAAATACAAGCAATGATTAATGCCCAAAAAGCATCTGGTGAACTACAAGCCAAAGTTGATGCTTACCTAAAAAGCGGTAAAAAAGCAACCAAAGTAAGAGGGCGAAGGTAAACCTTTAAAATATCTAAATTAAAACCGAAGAGGAAAAAGCCTCTTCGGTTACTTTCAATATTAAAATCTAGTTATGAAAAAAATTAAATACTTCTTAGCCGCCGCAGGCATAGTTCTTATGTTTTCTCTAAGCTCATGCACTACCTTACTACAAATTCTTGAAGCAGCAGCTACAACTCCTGAAAAAAAGGAACAAAACGATAACAACAATAATAATAACAACAATAATAACAATACTAAAAAGAAAGGCAAAGGGAAATCAAAAGCTGGTGGTTGATAATCTCTATTTATTCTAGCAAAAAGAGGGCAAAATCTTAATCGATTTTGCCCTCTTTTTATAAATGTATTTTACCAAATTTAAAGGCACAACAAATAGCTACTCCTTTACAACAATCATTTTTTCTGCCGCAGTAACAGTTACCCCACTCTCGGCAGTTACTGCCACCCTATACACATATATACCTTGCGAAAGGTGAAGGTCGGCATCAGTCTTGGTAGAAAATGGTCCTGCTCTATATCCCTCTGTATCAACTGTTTTTGTAATTTGCCCTACTAACATTCCGCTTAGCGAAAATATTTTAATATCAACCTTTAAGGTTTCTCCTGCCTTGTTGTGTTCAAAATAGAATTTTGTATTATCATAAAATGGATTGGGGGCATTCATTAAGTTTTCAATTACAAGTGCTTCAGAATCCAGTACAATAAAATCAATACTTGCCGATGAGGAATTATTATGAACGTCCCAAACTTTGAGGGTCAAATCATGTTCACCATTTTCAAGCCCGTACAGAAAACGAGAAACTGTACCGTCCTGAAAAGAGCCTGCAACCGACTGGTAATCATTATTAAGTACAATTACATCTGTAGTATTTCCATCTATTATTGCCGTAATATCGTGCCCAATACCATTGCCAACGGTATTTATCCCACTTTCGTCGAAAATTTTAGCAAAAATCATTGGGTTCTTATCAGTTATACCACCGGAAACAAAGTTATCATCATTCATAAAAAGCTCAATTTCAGGGCCTTGGTCATCTTCAACAAAATCATCGGCATAGCCCCCCACAAAGACATCAAAATTACTACCTTTTGCATCGGTTTGCTGGCTATAAGCGTAGGTGCTTATTTTTCCTATGCCAATATTTTGGCGAATATCTTTTGGCACAATAAATTCTACTTCAAACTCGCCATTTACAACTTGGCTAGTGCCATTATAAATGGCATTGTTTCTAACTTCATAATTAAAAGCCCCGTGTTTAACATCGTTATTTAGTGTCTTTACAGATTTTATCTTATCGAATACTTTAATATCCACAAAGCCATTAAAATTTTGCATTTTACCCCTGTTGTTCTGTACCTCTCCTTTTATAACTACATGCCCCAAAGCCTGTAAAGTGTCTGCAAGCAGCCTTGGATTAGCTCCATTAACAGTGGTTATTTTTATTTGATTTTGCCCGTAGAGTAGGTTTAAAGCTGGGTCGCCAAGGAGTGTAAAGTTACGCTTGTTATCGCCTGAAATTTCATTTTTAGTTTTACGGATAATATCGCCTAATCTGTTGGGGTTTCCATTTTCATCTTTCTCGAAAACGTGACGATAAAAGGCTTGGTTAAGCCTAAAATTAGGCGAAACATAAACGAGCCTTGTTGTTGTAAACATGGCAATTGCCCCACCATTTGGGTTTAGAAAAACCCGTTCGCCAGAGGTTCGCATTTCATAATTATCAAAGCGGCTAAATTCGCAAGTGGCGGTAACAAAGAGGGGCAGATTTTCTAGGTTCTCCCAACTTTCAATATCAGAGTTGGTCAAAATCCGCTCATGCCCTAGCCCATACTCTCCACCATGACCTGTATAGTTAATTATTAATGAGCCATTTACCACTCTATTAGTAAATGCTTCATTCACGTCTGGGTAGCGTTGCCCCACCGAAGTTACAATTTGAGGGTAGGCATCAAAATATATTTTTTCGATATTAAAATCAGGGTAAGCACTGGCTACATCTTCGGTAATAATGTTGGCATCTCGCATGTGTACGTTACTGTCTTCGTCGTCGGCAATGAAACATAGGGTGTTTCGCCAGCCCCCTTTATTGTCGGCAGCCATGTAGTTTCTTATTTTATTTACCGCCTCATTGGCTTCTTTAACTGTGGATACAGGAAGCCGTCCTATGCCAATATCAATAAAGCCTTTTGAGGCGCCTTCGCCGGGGTCGAGCAGACCGAAGAAATCATCGGTAACGTAAGAGAGCGTCTGGCTTACCGAATTTTCTGATTGGTAGGTGAGTATAAAATTAGAGTTGGAGCTAGCTGTGGATTTATTATCGTATGAGCCGTCGCCAAGCAAGAGAAGGTACTTTAATTTATCGTTCCCTTGCCCCCTATCATAGACCATTTTTACGAAATCTCTCATGGCAGATACATCGGGCATTCCTGATGAAAATTCGTTGTATATTTTTGATGGTGTAGTTACTAAAACTTCTAAGCCTTCAGCCCTATGAATTTCGGCAATTTCTTCGGCTTGCGAAGCAAAATTTGGGTGGGTAATAATTATATAGTCGGTCGAGCCTGGTGTGGCGTGTAGGTTTTGGTTGGCAATGCTACCTGTTCCTGCCCCAGAAATTATTGGTGAGTAGTACGCCCCATCGAAAGCTATAAATTGTTGTTCTTTGTTATATTTTGTCTTAAAAGTTTTTGTGGTATTGTTGCCCACTAGTTCAACTTTTTCGGGCTTTGTTGGGTCTGTAATATCCCAAACAGAGGTATTTGAATTTATGTTACTTATTTTATATTTTACAATTTCGCCTTCATTTTCGGGTAAATATTTAAGAAATGGCATTTGCCCAGTGGTAAATTTTAAGTAGCAAGTGGCATTTACTACAATTTTATCTAACCAGCCAATTTCTGCATTGCTTATGCGGTTGTATGTTATGTTATAGCTCAAATTTGAGCTCGTGGGCAGATAACTAATTTTAGCTTTTCCCGTACTTGCATTTCTGTATTTTCCCGAACCATTAATATATAATTGCTTGGACTCTCCGCCAGAAGTAATTGTAAATTTACTAGAAATGGGCGAGTAGGCAGCCATCAAAACCTGCGAGTTTATTGGGGTGTCTGTTTTTATATTGGAGAAAGAAAAGTTAAAATCTTGGCTTAGTTCGGCATCAAATCTATTGCCGTACCAAGTGCGTCCTGAGCGGGCTAAATTATATGTATTTTCTTCGTGATAACGAAACGCATCATAGTCGGTAATTTGCAAGGTTTCGGTTTCTGTTGGGGGCAGTTGCGTACTAATTTTATTATCAAATCCGCTATCGTAAGTATCTGTAATATAGTAATATGAGTAGTCGGCATAGAGGTGTACAATTGGCAAAAAGAGTTTATCGTAATCGCTATACTCAAACCTGTTTGCCCCTGTGGCATAGAAATAAATGGTACTGTTTTCTACCTTAAATTTTAGTTCCTGCAAATCATCAGGGCGTTCGTCAGAGTTCATAAAGGAGAGCATTCCTGTTGAATTTCCAAATATCCGAACTTTGGATAGGTTGGTAATACCCATATTTTGCAATTCGGAAAAAGTGAGCTTGTGAATGCCAGTAGTTGCTGTTTTAAATTTGAACCAATTGCCTGTAGAAAGTACCGAGTTGTAAGTGTTATTTTTATTCGCCGACCAGTCCAACGGGATTTCTTTTAGGTGTATAGAAAAGCGAACGACTTTTTCGTAGCCCTGCCCATTTGCAGATTTCCGTAGGGGGACAAAGCTAAGTTGGATTCCCTGTTTTTCTCGTAAGTTAACAAGCCCAGATTGTACAACTAATGTCGTTTTTAAGGTTTCTAAATTTTTGATGCCTTCAATTTCTTTTGCAGAGAGTGCAATAAATTCTACATTTTCTAGTTTTAAGGAATAGTTTTTGCCCTCTTCCTTAAAGGGGAGTAACTCCGAATAAACTGGAAGCCGTAAATTATTGTATTCTGCATTGTCAAATTGCAGGAATGTTCGGTTACCATTTTCATCAGTAATCTCAATTTTTTGTTTCCAGTTAATCGTCCGCTCAAAAGTTTGCGAAACCCCAACTAACGAAAAAGTGGTCAGTAAAATTACAATTAAAAAATTTCTTTTTATCATAGTTCAAATCATTACATATTTATATCCTAAAAAAAACTGCACATGCAGTGGCACAACATTTTTACTAAGTTATTGTTTTCTAAACGCACTCTACTAAGCCTGAGTATAATTTTCTTACACTTTAACATTTTTTCACAAAGCCCGCAGTTTGCCGAGCATTTTTCTGATCGGCTTTTGCTTAATCCTGCCCTTGCGGGATTTTTTCAATGCCCAGAAATAAGCCTTCATTCGCAGAGCGAAAACATATCCAATTTTAAGGCTAATAAGACCGTAAGTTTTTCCTACGACCAGTACGTTAAACCGATGAATGGTGGGCTAGGTATCCACTTTCTAAAAGATAATTTTGCACAGGGGGCTAGCAGCCAAATATATGCCGATTTTATTTATGCCTACCAAGTAAAGTTGAAAAATAGGCGTAAAATAGCCTTTGGATTTCAAACTTCATTTTATCAAAAAAAAATAGTGCCTACAAATCTAGTTTTAAGGAGTATGCTTAATCCTTTTAGCAATAAGTCGGCAAATTTAGCCGTTAAAATTGCACCAGAACAGCGGATTTTATTTGCCACAGGCTTTGCCTATTTTTCAAAAAACAACCATTTTGGATTATCATTTCACAACATTGCTCCTACTATTAGACGCACAAAAGAGGAAAAGTTGCTAAAATTCACCACCTATTTTGCAAAAAAAATTTATTTAAAAAATTTTGATACTAAAAAAAACAAATACGCACTCACACCGAGCCTTCTATATACCAAGCAAAGTTATTATCAACTAGCACTTTACGGATTAAAAGTAGAGAATCAAAAATTTAATTTAGCCTTAAAATTAAAACATAATTTTGCCTTTAAAACATTTGGCACAATATTTTCTATTGGATTTTCAACAAAAAGTATTAGCTTTGTGTTTAGTTATGACACAATGTTATCTAAAAAGGGAGCTTTAATTTATAGTACTCAACAAATTTCGGGCTACTATATAATAAAGTGTCATAATAAAAATAAAAGAGGGAAAGCAATATTTTGCCCCTATTCTTAGTTATAAAATAAGTTACTTTAACCGAACACTAAATACAGGTACATTATGAAAAAGAAATTTTTAAGTTGGTCAGCCATTCTCTCAGGGCTCTTCTTTCTTGCTTCTTGCGGAGGCGGAAGTGGTGATGGCGTTTCCAAAAAAACAGGTTGGGCGTATAACGACCAAGAAAATGGCGCTTTTGAAGTAGAACTAAATAACATCGAGCAAGAAACTGGACCAGGCCTAACCCTTGTTGAAGGCGGTGCATTTCAAATGGGAAATGTAGAACAAAATGTAATGTACAGTTGGGACAATATGCCTCGCCGTGTTACTTTACCCTCATTTTATATGGACGAAACAGAGGTAGCCAACGTAGATTACCTAGAATATCTACACTGGGTTAGACGTGTTTTTGGTGATTACCCAAAAGTATATGTAGAAGCACTACCAGACACCCTAGTATGGAGAAGAAAATTAGCATACAACGAACCCTATGTAAACTACTACTTCAGGCACCCATCTTACCAGACTTACCCTGTGGTAGGTGTAAGCTGGCTACAAGCCAATGATTATGCCGCATGGCGGACTGATAGAGTAAACGAAGAAATACTTATCCGAGAAGCAGTACTTTCCCATAACCCAGCCGATCAAGCAGGGGATAACAATTTCAATACTGATGCTTACCTTGCAGGGCAATACGAAGGGCTAGTAGATCAAGGACACCCAAGCTTAAACCCTGACGAAGATATGCGTGCCGTACGAATGGAAGATGGTATTTTACTTCCAGCATATACACTCCCTACAGAAGCACAATGGGAATATGCTGCACTATCATTAGCAGGCAACTCGGAAGGCTCACCCGAAAGAATTTGGGAACACAAACTCTACCCTTGGAATGGACACTACTTAAGAAGGGACACAAAAGACGATTTAGGACAATTTAATGCCAACTTTAAACGTGGCAGAGGCGATATGATGGGAGTTGCAGGGGCATTAAACGATGCAGGAGCAATTACAGTCCCTGTTGAAACCTACTGGCCAAACGACTTCGGGCTATACTGCATGGCAGGAAACGTAAACGAATGGGTA
>CAMZKQ010000239.1 GCA_947311265.1 uncultured Chlorobiota bacterium
CTGTAATTCTGCTTAGAAATGTAATCTCTTTTTTAAGAATTGTTTCCCCGTTATCAATCTCCCATATTTTAAGCGTACCATCTCTAAATGCAGTAAATACTTTTATGCTACCAGCCATAGCTGCACTTGTAAGAAAGCTCGTTTTTTCAGGCAATGTAATCTGCTCTTTTGTAGCAAGGTTTATGTACAGGGTCGATTTATCTTCTTTACTTAGGATTAATTTTTTAGGTGTAAGGGCAAAAGCTCTTCTGATAGGAATTTTATTATTATAATCATAGGTTTCTCCTACAATATCCTGTTTATCAAAACTATAGTTAATAATTACACCATTTCTTTTCACCAAGGTTATTATTTTTTCATTTGCAAAATAAGCTGTTTTGTAATTATCCTTAGGCAAATTTTCGTTGCCTCCTTTTACTTTTGATGATGCAAAACGCAGGGCTTCAAAAATAATGGGGTCGTTAGGGTTACCAGCATTTTCTTTATTTAGTTGGTAGGCTTTGTTAGCAAGTAGCAAATTAAGTTGTGAGTCTTGGTATTTGCTTTTTGCTTTTAATGCAAGCGACTGTGCCAGAGCAATTTGCGATAGGCGTTTTGCATTTTCACTAGCCTTGTCGGCTTTTAGTTTTTGTTTTTCGGCAAGTTGGCGTTGTTTGTTGGCTTCGGCCTTTTCATCACCTGCTCTTTTGGCTTCTTTTTTGGCTAGTTCGGATTGCTTTTCTGCAATTAATTTTTGGCGTTCAGCTTCGGCAGTAGCTATTTCTGAGAGGCGTTTGGATGTATTTGCTCTTTCGGTATTGTCTTCTGCTCGCCGTTTTTCTTTTTCGGCAAGCTGCATGGCTTGCTCGGCTTTTTGCTTTTCGAGTTCGGCTATTTGTGTTTGATTTTCTGCCAGTTTGGTTTGTTTTCTTGCTAATTCAGTTTGTTGTAAAGCAATTATTTTTTGCTGCTCGGCCTGTTTTTTTTCTTGCATTGCAAAGTAAGAGGTTGCCGAGAGTACTAAAATTGCAACAGATGCAGCTATAAATAAGATACGTCGGTTACGCTTCTTTTTTATTAAAATTAAGTCTAGTGTTTCTCGGCTTTCGTATAAAAATGCTTCGATATCAGCAATTAAAATAGCTGCCTCTTTTACTTTCTGGGTTTTATCTGAATTTCCTTTTTCGTATTTTGCAATCCAGTATTTATTCAGTTTAATTTTTTCGCTCCATTCTTCAAAATAAGCAAGTTGTCCTGCTGCGAGCAAAAATTCTTTTGATTTTCCATTCTCTTGCCAGCGGGTAAGCTGCAATTTTATATCCTTAAGGTTCGCTAAATTTTCGACCTCTTCTCGTTCCCATTTCTTTAAGTAGTTCCAGTTTCTAATTAATGCCTCGTGGGTAATATCGAGCATAGTATCAGCATTAAGATACTCTGTTTCAGGAACATCTGCCACCACAAAAGGGCGAATAAATGTATTTTCGGGTAATCGAAAAATGGTAAGTACTGCACTTACTGTGGCATAGTCTATATGTGGCTGGTCTATTATATGTGTGATTTCTTTTATCGACATTCTATGGCGTACTGCCCTACCCTCATCAATTTTTGTTAGCCCTTGAAATGCTGTTTTTAAGATTAATTTGCAATCATTTTCCGAAATATCATTTTTTGCCCAACTTATTTTATCATTAAAATGTAAAAACGCATTTTTATAAAGGAAGTTAGCATGTGTGTTTAGCACATTATGTAAAGATGGTTTTTTATAATAAATAGCCTCTTTTTGGTGGTGTTTTTCTAGCCAGTTAGAGAACTCTACTTTTGCAGATTTGCTTAGGAAACGCATAGGTACTCCTGCGGCTTTTGCAAGGTGTAGCATATCTATTTCCTGCTTTCCGTTATCGGCATATTTCCACAATTGGTTAAGTACATGTTGCAAAATAGGGAGTTGGTCAAAGGTTGCAGGCAAATCATTAATCAGCTTTTCGGTTACATTTTTGGATACTTTTCCGCCCATAAGTAGGGCTGGTTCTTCAATAATTTGCTGAAGCTCTTGGCGATTTAGCCTAGGGATAAAGAATTGGCTATGCCCTATGTACTCGGGCAGCCCTGCAAAGGAAACGCACTGGCTAATGTAATCTGACCGCATGGTGATGGCAATGTAGATGGGTAAATCTAATCGCTTGGCGATATGTGCTGTTTCGAGCAGTACATTTACGGTGGTGTAGGCGTTTACAGAGGGGTTATTATTGGTGAAATTTTCGGAGTTGGTAAAAAACTCTTCGAATTGGTCGGCAAGAATAAAGAGGTTACAGGCTTTATTTTTTAGCGTCTTCTTTGCTGCTTCGGAGGCATTTAAGTATTTTTCGTCTTTAAAATCGACATAAAATTTGGAGGACTGAAAAATTCGTACTAGGGCAGAGAATCCGTAGCTGAGTTCTTCTTCGACAAAAGCTAAGTCTAGCTTTAGGTTTTTGGCAAGAGTGCTGGCTAAGTTTTTTAGTGGTGATAATTCGGGGCGAAAATCGGCAACAATCCAATTGTTATGTTTGGCTTTAAAGAATCCTGCTCTTGCATTGGGGATTATCCCGGCATAAACTAGCGATGATTTTCCATCACCAGACGCTCCTGTAATAACGGCTATTTTTTTTTCTTCTAGCTGTGTTATTATTTGCCGCACGTGCAAATCTCGTCCTTTAAAAAAGACGGATTCGCTTTCGGTAAATGGGCGAAGACCTGGGTATGGGCAGGATAATTTACTCATCGTTATTAATTCGGTCAAATAAAAGTATTATTTGACCGAATTAATAACGATGAGTAAATTATCCTGCCCATACCCAGGTCTTC
>CAMZKQ010000240.1 GCA_947311265.1 uncultured Chlorobiota bacterium
ACTTGAATATCGCCTTTTTCTGGCAAGTTCACATAAAAAATACCTTCTGTTGGGTTAGGATATACCGAAAGTGCTTTTGCATTTACATTGTCAATACCAACATGGTCGCAAGCACCACCTACACTAATGTAACTTAATTCTGTTACAGTTACTGGGCTATTGCTAAATGTGCCATTAGTAGCTATCATTTGGATAGCAAAGCAACCACTTGCGGTAAAGAGAATAGATGGGTTTTCGTGATTTGCAGTTGTAAAGTTGGCATAAGCAAAGTTTGTAGGAGGATTTACACCCCATTGGTAAGTTGTTCCGCCAGCAGCATTAGGTACGCATTCGCTAGTGAAGTTTACTGTTCCGCCTACCGCAATATCTTGTACATCTACGGTGAAACCAGCATCTAGTTGGTCAGCCATAATAATATCAAAATAATCGGCTTTTATTTCTGTTGATGTTTGGTTGCCAGTCATATCTGTATTGGTAATTGTAAGTGTAACTTCGTACATTCCCGGGGCAGTAAACCGAACGTCTGGGTGAGTATCTGTTGCACTAGTACCATTTTTAAACTGAACTGTATTTGGCGAAAACGACCAAGCAAATGTTGAGCCATTAAGTGGAGCAGATAAATTAACGAGGCTAAAAATATCATCGGTATTGCCAGTAGTAGTTGCGGACATAAAGTCGGCAGTTACATCAGTGTAATTTTCTCTGTTCCATTTCAAGGTGTAGGTTTCATCAGTACCGTTTGAAGTAGCTGTTGTGCTATGCACCCATGCCATAACAGGGCCTTTTACACCAGGCACAAACCATAGGTACATATCATCATCTACATCCATAGATACAACTGGAATTTCTCCTACCATTAGATTAATACCAAAAGACTCTTGGATATGCACTCTTAGTGCATTAGGATATACTTTATGAGGCAAAATTAAAGTTCCCCAAGCATCAACATCATAATCATAAGAAGCCACATTAGGTATTACTGTTTTTCCTATTCCTAATGCTCCCATATCATACCAACCTGCTCCTTCGAATGGGTCGATAATATATTGTTCGTTATAAGTGATTGGGTATTGGTATAACTTTAAAGGTGTTGGGTAGCCCCACCACATTTTAATACTTCCATCATCAGCATAAACGCCAGAACGATTCCATTCACCGCCAGTTGTATCGAAATAAAAATAGCCATCACTGCCTTGGTTGAGTTGCTCTGCCAAATCTACACCTGTCATTATAGCCACTACTGTATCGTGAGGCAGTCCTGTTGGGTCTAGGTAGTCAAACCTTTCGGTTGTACCAGTTTCTATCAAGGCAGAATAGTCCCAAGTAAGGTTTGCACCACCTGCACCTGCCACAAACTCGTCAGGATTACCTACTTTATAATTTATAACAGAGTCGCCAACGACAAATGTATTCTCGGCGGCTGTAATTGTTATTTGTGCATTTGCCATAAAAGCAAATAGTACAAAACTTAATAGTAAAGATAATTTTCTCATAATTTACGAAATTTAATTAATAATAATTTTAGGTAAAAATAACTTTTTTTATTTTCAATAACAAGTGCTACACGTCCGTATTTAGAAATAACAAGCCTGTTTCTATTTCTGCACTTCTCTAAACATCTTGTTTTTAAACAGTTGCCTAGTTTGTATCCTTTTATGTTTAAAAAGAGATTAGAACTAAATTTATTAGATTAAATTTTATTTTTATAAAATAGCTTATACCTTTGGAAATATTTAAACGTTAAAAATGGGAAAAATAAAACAGTTTGCAGGTAAATCTTTATTAAAACTATTTGGTTGGAAGATGACAGGACTCCCACCAAAAGACAAAAAATATGTATGTATAGTTGCACCGCACACTAGCATAAAAGATATGTTTATTGGCAAATGGTATAATTGGGCACATAATATGGAGCCTAAAATTATCATGAAACAAGAGTTTTTCTTTTTCCCACTTGGTATTATAGTTCGCCGCTGGGGAGCAATACCAATAGATAGAAGCAAGGCCGCAAATGTAGTTGATCAAATGGCAAAACATTTTGCCGAAAACGACGAATTTACTTTAGCAATAACCCCAGAAGGCACTCGCAAAATAAACCATAAATGGAAAACTGGCTTTTATCGTATTGCCCAAAAAGCAGGCGTGCCACTACACCTTACCTATATCGACTTTAAAACCAAAGAAGTGGGTTTTATGCCCGAATTTAAAATGTCGGGCGATATAAAAGCAGATATGCCAAAAATACAACTCCGTTACAAAGGCATTTATGCCGCACATGTCAATTTATTTAGTATAGGCGAAGGTATTCCTGTTTTTGAAAATAAGTTAGATAATAACAAAGACTAAAACACTTACTTTTTAGCTCAACCTCATAAAACAAAACAACATAAAAAACACAACTAAAATGGGACAAACATTCGCAGAAAAAATACTAGGGGCAACAGTAGGAACAATCGTTTTTAAAACACCAGATATAGTGCTTACGCACGACAACACAGCAAGCATAAAAAAAACATTTGAAAAAATGGGTGGCGAAAAAGTAGCCAACCCCGACCAACTCCTAATTGTACTCGACCATAATGCCCCCCCAACAACTGCCGCATTGGCTACACAATACCAAAACATTAGAGATATTGTAAAAGCACAAGGAGTAAAGAAATTTTATGATGCAGGCAAAGGCATCTGCCACCAAATAATGTCCTACCATGCTGAGCCTAAGATGATTATTGCCGGTAGCGATAGCCACACTTGCACCGCTGGAGCATTCAATACCCTTGCCGTAGGCATCGACAGAACAGAAGCAGCAGGGCTATGGAAACGAGGCGAAACTTGGTTCCGTGTTCCCGAAACCATTAAAATTACACTCACAGGGAAACTACAAAAAGGCGTTTATGCCAAAGATATTTCCCTTTGGATTATCGGTATGATTCACTCCGACGGAGCAAACTATATGTCCATTGAATACCACGGCGAAGGCGTTGCCTCATTAGGCATATCCGAAAGAATGACTTTGGCAAACCTTGCCTCAGAAATGGGTGCAAAAAACGCCGTTTTCCCACCTGATAAAGTACTAGCCCAATTTTATGGTAAAGAAAATATCGAAGGCATTTGGGCAGACAGCGATGCTAAATACGCCAAGGAAATCGATATTGATTTAAGTCATATTTTCCCTCTTGTTGCAGCTCCGCACCATGTGGACAATGTAAAATCGCTCTCCTCCTTGGCAGGCACTAAACTCAACCAAGGGTTTATAGGCACTTGTACCAATGGAAGAATTGAAGATTTACGCCAAGCCGCAGAAATCCTTAAAGGAAAAACAATAGCCGAAGGCTTTTTGCTACTAGTTACCCCTGCCTCACAAAAAATATACCTAGAGGCCATGCGCGAAGGTATTATTGAAACATTTATTGAAGCAGGGGCTAATGTACTTGCCTCATCTTGTGGACCTTGCCTAGGAACAGGGCAAGGCATTCCGGCAGATGGCTATAATGTAATTTCCACTTCCAACCGAAATTTCTTAGGGCGAATGGGCAATAAAACATCAAATGTATATTTGGCATCACCAGCCAATGTTGCCTACTCTGCCCTAAAAGGCGAAATTGCTGATTCCCGTGAAATTATTGCCAACGACCTATATCCGTACTCGAAGCAGCAAAGCAAATCGCTCACTATCCCAGAAAATGAAAATAGAAGAGACAAGCAAGGGGTTTGGAATTATGCCGAAGTTAATGATTTAAACACCGACCAAATGTTTGCAGGAAGCCTAACTTACAAGGTTCTAAGCTCGTCTCCTGAAACAATAATTCCTCATCTATTTTCTGGTTTTGATGTTAATTTTAATAAGAGTGTAAAACAGGGCGATATAATTATTGCAGGCGATAATTTTGGTTGCGGAAGTTCCAGAGAACACCCAGCTGTTGGGCTGGCACATATTGGGGTAAAAGCGGTGATTGTAAAATCGGTAAACCGCATATTCTTTCGCTCGTCTATCAACCAAGGTTTATTACTTATTGTTTTGCCAGAATTTGTAAACGACTATAAACAAGGCGATAAAGTTGATGTACAGTTTAAAAAATCAGCCGCTTTTTTAAATGGTAAAGAATATAAATTTTCGCCTTTGCCAGAAAAACTAATGCAAATTATTGAGAAAAAAGGCCTTGTAAATTGGATTAAAAATCAATAAGTAGTCGTGTATTTTTTTACTTCATTGTCTAGCCCCTTGGCATCACCCGAAACTTTATCGAGCAAAGCCCAAAACTTTTTACCATGATTTTTTTCAATCGTGTGGCAAAGTTCGTGTAAAATAATATAATCTATAAGCTCAATTGGCAAACGCATTAACTGGATATTTAGGCTAATATTATTAATCCCAGAGCAACTGCCCCAGCGTGTTTTAGCATTCCGAACGCTAACTTTATTGTACTTAAAATTATGCTTTTTTGCCAATTCGTAGGTGCGTTTTGGCAAAACTTTTTTTGCCTCAATTCGGTATGCCTCATCAATTGCCTCTCGTATAAAATCTTGCCAGCCAGTACTTTCTAAATCAGTGCCAGCTGTGTAGAAAATTTTTATTTCCCCTGGTTCTACGACATAGCTATCTTGGGTGCTTTGCTCGAAAGTAAGCTTATGCTCATTGGTAGCAAATGGCTGGTCGGGCAAAAAAAAATGCCTAGGCTTAAGCTGCTTTATAAGTTTAATTTGATTTTTTAAAATCCAATCTTTTTTAGTTTTAACAAATGCTAATGCACTTTTAAAACTTTTAGAATTAGGCACTGTTACCATCACCTGACTTCCTGCTTTTAATCTAATTTTTAATACTTAGCCCTATGGTGGCGTTTCATTTCCACAAGCCCAATTTCGGGCAATTCTACTATTTTTAGCTTAGCTAGCATTTTGTAAAACTAGTAAAAAAAAATGAACTTTGAAAAAAGCTTTGTTTTAAACCGTTTAACAATGTAGATTAGCAAAATGAAAGTTTGCCCCAATAATACATCAACTTATGCGAAAAATATCTGCCAATATTATTATAACCAATACCGGAAAACCGCTGATAAACGGAATTATTGAAATTGACGACTTAGGTTACATCCACAAAGTTACAGATACCAAAGGGCAGCTAAAAGAAGTCGGGAATTTGGAGTTTTATAACGGTATAATTGTACCGGGTTTTGTAAATGCACATTGCCACTTGGAACTCTCGCACATGAAAGGCATTTTATCCGAAGGGAAAGGTTTGCCCAATTTTATTAGAGAAATAATTAACCAACGCTTTTCGCCAAAAAATTTGCAAGAACAAATAAAAACCAACGACAAAAAAATGCAAGCCGAAGGTATAGTCGCCTGTGGCGATATTTCTAATACTAACGATACGATTTCGACAAAACTAAACAGTACTATCTACTACCACACTTTTGCAGAGGTATTTACCATTGGAGATGAATTGCCAGAAACAGCATTTGCACGAGGGGAAACATTAATTTCCGAATTAAATAAGGAAAAATTACCCGGTACAATTGTGCCTCATGCCCCCTACTCTGTACCCGAAAAATTGTTTCAGAAAATTGCAAAACAAACCACTTCTACTCCAATAGTTTCAATCCACAACCAAGAAACAGAAAGTGAAAATACCCTTTTCTTAACCCAAAAAGGCGAGCTGAACGATGTCCTTTCGTATAAAAATTCTGCCTATGAAGGCTTTAACTTTAAAGGCAAAAATTCATTACAAACTACCCTACCCTACTTGCCAAATAGTTTTAATATATTACTGATACACAATACTTTTACTGGCAAAGAAGATATTGATTTTGCAGAAAAATATTCACCCAATATTTATTGGGTACTTTGCCCTAAGTCGAATATTTATATAGAAAATAGATTGCCTAATGTACCTTTATTTTTTGAAAATAAAATAAAAATTTGTATCGGTACAGATAGCCTAGCCTCTAATAACACCCTTTCTATTTTAGACGAACTAAAAACAATCCAAACTCATTTTCCTGAAATTTCGCTGGAGCGTCTTATTTTTGCAGCCACAAAAGAAGGGGCCAATGCACTCGGGCTAGCCAATATTTTGGGGAGTATTGAAAAAACAAAAGCCCCAGGACTAAATTTGCTTACTGGTGCAAACCTTCAAAATTTAACACTTAACGCCAACACAAAAGTAAAAGTATTAGTAACAAACAATACTTAAAATGTAAAGACTATATTACATTTTTTTTAAATTTATAAAGTCTTTTTTGAAAAAAAGTAATACATTTGCCCAATATTATTTTTAATCTTAAAATAGAACATTATGAAAAAGTACTTTTTATTATTGATATTTCCCCTATTTCTGCTATCCTGCGGAGAAAGCGAGGAGGAAATTAGGCTAAAAGCAAAACTCGACAGTATGGAGCAAGCCAAAACGACAGTCGATTTACAAAACAACGATTACATGAAAGCCTTTAATGAAATTCAGGCTAACCTTGATGAAATTAAAGCCAAAGAAAAAATTATTTCGACACAAACCAGCGGCGATGTAGAACTAAACACTACTGATAAAGAGAGTATTAACGAAGACATTAATTCAATTTACGACTTAATGCTCGAAAATAAAAAGAAAATTGCCTACCTCAGAAATAAATTAAAATCCTCTGGCGGTAAAACAAGCCAATTCAAAAAAACAATTGAACGCTTAACTAACCAAATGGAAGAGAAAGAGGGGCAGGTGGCTGATTTAAAAGCACTTTTAGAGAAAAAAGATTTCGACCTTGCCGCACTCAACGACAAAGTTGAAGACTT
Source organism: uncultured Chlorobiota bacterium (assembly GCA_947311265.1). Classification (GTDB taxonomy): domain Bacteria; phylum Bacteroidota; class Bacteroidia; order Bacteroidales; family JAADGE01; genus CAMZKQ01. The sequence goes on from CAMZKQ010000240.1 coordinate 6,781, forward strand.
ATCTACCGATATTACAGAACTAGAAGGGGCTAACCAAGAAAAAGATAATGTAATTATAGAAAAAGACAATGATTTACACACGGCATACTACGTCATGGGCGAAAAAAAAGAGCTTATAAAAACTGGTGTAATTTCTATTGAAGGAAAATTTCTTTCCAAAAAGGCAAAAGTACAATCGGAAAGCGATAAATTTATTAAAATTGACACGCGCACTTTAAGCGAAATCCCTTTAAAATCATACAAAAAAGTAAAATTTCTTAGCTCGCACCCAGACGGTAGCTACGAATTTGTTACCGACAAGGACGGTAAATACGAAGTCTTAAAAATTACGAACCCAGAAAAATTCTGGAAAATGTCTAAATACCTAGTTATTACCGTAAGCAACGGCATGTTTTAAAACAAAAAACTTAAATGAGTCCAGTCTAAAAACTAAAAAAAGAGTAATTAGCCGCCCTACGAGTGTTGTAATTGGCTGGTTTTCAATTGATAATTTTGGATATTCTTGCAAAAAACACTCGTAGGGTTACTTTTTAGACCAAGCTCTTAAATTATTAAGGTGCCATCGTCTGTACGGTGGCATTTTTTTATGCCCCTCTTTTTATAAAGCAAGCGTTTATTTTTTCATTTTTCTCAAAAGCAACAAATGCAGCTTTTCAAAATATCCCGTGAGGGATATAAATAAAATTATCCCCCCAGAAGCCACCCCATATTTTACAAATGCCGAGGCGTATTCAAAATAATTAAATCCGAAGTAAATAAACAATGCCAAGCCCGAATAGGCAATGATTTTAAGGATAGGGTAATTTATCTTAAAGTGCTTTTGCCCAAATAGGTAGGAGGCTATCATCATGCTAAAGTAGCAGAAAAAAGTGGCCCAAGCTGCCCCTATATAACCAAATTTTGGTATTAAAATGACGTTCAAAATAAGGGTAACAGATAAGCCCAAGAGAGCAAAACCGGCACCGTATTTTGTCTTATCGGTGAGTTTGTACCAAACCGAAAGGTTGTAAATAATGCCCAAAAATAGGTTGGCGAAAAGCAAAATTGGTACAATTTTTAACCCCGCCCAATACGGCTCGCTGATGAAACCTTTGGCAAGGTCGATAAATAAAGTTACGCCCAAAAATATCACTAAGCAAAAAATGACAAAATATTTCATTACATCGGCATACACTTGCCGTGATTTTTTTTCTTTGTTTTGCTTAAAGAAAAAGGGTTCTGCAGCATAGCGAAATGCCTGTATAAACATGGTCATCAGGATAGAGAGCTTATAATTTGCCCCATAAATCCCAATTTGTGCCATAATATATTTTTGCGAATCCACTACCCCAATTGGAGTGATAATAAGCACTTTAAGTAAAATCCTATCAAGCACTTCGTTGGCAATTCCTGCCAAACCTGCCAGTAAAAGTGGGGCAGAATAAATAAGCATCTGCCGCAGCAAATCTTTTGAAAATTGAAATTTGCTGCGTAATAAATCAGGTATAAAAAGTAAAATTATAGCTCCAGAAGCTGCAAGGTTGGAGATAAAAATATACCCCACTCCTACCCTATCCGAGTAGAAATTAGAAAAAGCTGCCACATGAAATTGTTGCAAAAATTCATTAGCATTTTCTTTTGCCAAAATAAGGAAGAAAATATTGCCTGCAATATTTATAAAAATATTAGTAAACTTAAAAACGGCAAATTTTACTGCCTTTCCTTCTTGTCTCAATTTTGCAAATGGGATTGATGCCAAAACATCAAAGCCAATAATTAGGGCAAACCATGTTACATATTCCTTATTATCAGGGTATTTGATAAAATTAGCAATCGGCTGCGAGAAAAGAGTAAAAAGGGCTATAAAGGCAACTGATGTAAAAATTATGGGCAACAGAGCGGTGGAAAAGACCGTTGCCGGTTTTAAGTTTTTTTCTGAAAAACGAAAAAAACCGGTTTCTAATCCTAAGGTTAAAAAGACGATAAAAAAACCTACATAGGCATACAATTCTGCAACCACACCGTACTGGTAGGGCAAAAATGCTCGTGTAAAAAGTGGCACAAGCAAGTAATTGAGCAACCGCCCAATGATGCTACTTAGCCCATAAACCGCCGTTTGCCCGAGAAGTTTTTTTAGTGGGTTCATTTTTTTAGGTTGTAAGTTTTAAGTCATAAGTACTAAAAAAGATGACAGGTTTTGGCTAAAGTTACAGCTATAAATTAGCCCATTCACAGCCTGACTTTTCTGCTTTATACTAAGCATTTTAGGTAATCCTCCCTTTAGCTTTTTTCAAAAATCATTTTAAAATGCTCAATATCAGCTTCTTCAAATGAGTTGCCCACTTTTTTGAATTTATGGTTTTCGTAAAATGTAACTGCCGAGGCTTGTGCGTATAGGTAAATTTGCTTGCCCGATGGTAGTACTTCTTCGAGCATCATTTTTAGGATAAGCGAAGCGAAGGCTTTGCCTCTGTATTCTTTGAGTACGGCAAAACGCTCTAGTTTTATGCCTTCGTCTGTTTCTCGGTAGCGTGCTGTTCCGACGGGTATGCCGTTGCATTCGAGTAGAAAATGGGTGGCTGATTCATCTAAGCCATCGTACTCCAAAAATTTATCGACATTTTGCTCTTGAATAAAAACAGCATCTCTAATTTTATAGGCTTTTTGTAAAAAGTCTTCCTCTTCATGGGTAAATCCTTCTATATTGATTATCATAACTTTAGATATACTTTTGAATACTTTTAATACTTCGTTTCCATAATTTTTTCTGTACTTCTTTATCTAGCGAAATAGGGTTGCTTTGCATTGGTCGCCCATTTTCAAGATACAAACCTGTCATTCTACCAAGTAACTCGCTATCAACAAGGTAAGTTAGATTTTTAGCCCCTTCGCTGATAGGGAATCCCCCACTCCATGCGGCATTTAGCAACTTGGTTTCAATCACCCCTGGGTGCACCGAGTTTGAGGTGATATTTGTCCCCTCGAAATAATCTGCTAAATAGTTTGCTGTAAGTATGTTACATAGTTTAGAGAGGGCATAATTTTCATTGCCTTTATATGTTTTCTCACCTTGTAAATTATCGAAACTAAGGCTTGCTGCATGTAGCATTGAGCTTAAAAAAATTATTCTGCAAGTAGGGGCATTTCTAAATAATTTTTCTAGCTTTTTTGTTATCAAAACTGTACTTAAATGATTCACTTGAAAAGTGAGTTCGTTGCCATCTTCTGTGATTTCTTTTTCGTTAGAAAAAGTAGCTGCATTATGGAACATAATATCAATCTTATCAAATTTAGCTTCAATAATATTGCACATCTTTATAATTTGTTCCATCGAGTTAAAATCTGCAAGCACAGGGAAAACAGTAGAGTTAGGGGCTTCTTTATTAATAAAATCAAGACTGTCGGCTAAGCGTTGTTTATTTCGCCCATGTATAATTACGGTATGTCCTAGTTTTGCTAAATCGGCGGCCGTTTGTTTTCCTATTCCATCGGTTGAGCCTGTTATAAAAATTGTTTTTTTCGACATCGTTATCTTTTCTCTATGTTCTGAATTCTGTTAATAAGTTTGCAAAGTTAAAAATATCAGCGTAAAGCTAATTTTATTTCTTAATTAAATTTATTTTTGTAAATAACCAACAACTTAACTTATGAAACAGCTCGCCCCTACTCTATTATTTTTCTTTATTTGTTTTTCAGGATTTTCGCAAGACAATAAACCCGCTTGGAGCGGGAATTTAAAAGCTGGACTCACTTTATACTCTGGCAATGTAAATAAATTTAACATGAAAGGCAGTGGAGAGCTGTCTCATTTTGATAGTATTTTTGAACTAAGTGTGTTTGCATCAGGGCATTATAGCGAAAAGGATCATAAGGCAAATAAGTCTGAATATACGGCTGGTATTAAGTATGATTTTCATCCACTAGCCATAATTTCACCATTTGCATTGCTGCAGGTTTATAGTAATAAACAGAAGGAAATACGCTTGCGTTCGAGTGGTTTATTGGGTGTAAAGTATGGGTATTATCGCACAAAAAAAAGTAATTTTTCTTTAAGTTTTGCCATACAAAACGATTATGATATTTATTTTTCGCCCTCCGATGAGTCTGAAATTTTAAAGCCTAATAAAAATATTGTGCGTTTCTCTATCCGTCCAAAATTCAAATATAAATTAACCGAAAGTATTTATTTAAAGCATGTTACCTATTACCAGCCATCAATACTGAACTATTTAGATTATCGTATTTATACAAAAACAGTGCTTAGTAACCAGCTTTGGAAATCGCTTTATGTGGAGTTTGATTTTATTTACGAATTTGATAATATTACCGTTTATAATGCTGTAGAAAAAGAGGATTACTCATTTTTTGTAACCCTAAAATACAAGTTCTAAATCAGGTACAAATCTTCTGTTATTTTATCGGAAATAAATAAACCTTTTTCGGTGAGTGAAAATTTATCGCACTCCCGTACAATATGTCCTGTATCAATATATTTACGGATATTTTTATAAAATTTTTCGGTGAAATGTATGCCGTAACTCTGTGTTATTTTTTTTGTACTTACTCCCCAAATTGTTCGCAGTGAGGTGATTATATATTCATTATATTTATCTTTTTTCGATAAGTTTTCAATTTCTTGTGTTAAATCTTTTGCTTCACAATTTAGGTACTCTTTCAGCAAAGCTGAATTTTTTATACGCTGGCTGCCATTGTAAGAATGCGCCGAAGGCCCTAGGCCTAAATATTTTTTTTCTTGCCAGTAAGCAGAATTGTGTTGCGAATAGTAGCCCGGTTTTGCAAAGTTAGAAATTTCGTAATGTTCGTACCCATTAGCTTGGGCAAATTTTCGGAGTAGCCTAAATTGCTCTTCACTATTTTCCTCGCCTATTTCCAAAATTTTACCGTTTTTACGGAACTTATAAAATACTGTACCTTGCTCATAAGTAAGGTGATAGGCAGATAAATGTGGGATTTCAAGTTGTGAAAAAATAGTCAGGTTTTTTTGCCATTTTTCACCGTCCATTTTGGGCAATCCATAAATTAAATCGCCAGTAATATTTAAAAATCCTGCGGATTTTGCGTTTACAACGCAATCGTATGCTTCCTTGGCAGTATGCCGCCTGTTCATCAGTTTTAAATCATCATCAAAAAAAGATTGTATGCCAATACTTAGCCTATTTATCTTTGTGGTTTTCAGCTCTTTGAGATATTCTTTTGAAAGGTCATCGGGGTTTGCCTCGAGGGTAATTTCGGGCTTTTGAGCCACCGAAAAGTGTTCATAAATCACGGCAATAATATCTGAAATTTCGTTGCCCGAAAGTACCGAAGGCGTGCCACCTCCAAAGTAAATGGTCTGTACAGTTTCTTTATTCAGAAATTTTTTACGATATTTGAGTTCTTTTTTCAACTTTTCAATAAAAGCAGCTTTATGCCGAAGGGCTAGCGAAACGTAAAAATCGCAGTAAAAACATTTTTTTTTGCAAAAGGGGATATGTAAATAAATGCCTGCCATTTTTTTAGTGTTAAGTTGTAAGTGTAGAATTGTAATTTTTTAAAGCCATTTTTTTATCAATAGAGTAGGGGGCATGACTGTAATTTTTAGGTTTATAAAGCAATATTACAAAACAATTCTTGTTTTTTCGGTAATTTTGCTACTAAGTTTAATGCCCAGTAGCGATATTCCGAGAACTCGGTTAATAAATATTCCTCATTTTGATAAGTTAGTGCATTTTTCTATGTATTTTGGTTTCAGTTTTGTTGTTCTTTGGGATTTTTCGGCGCAGAAAGAACTGACCCGAAAAATTGTTGCTACAATTTTATTTGTAGTTATTTCAGCAAGCGGAATGATTGAAATTATGCAAGGATTATGGTCCAGTGGGAGGGAGGCTGATTTTTACGACCTTATTGCCAATAGTGCCGGAGCAATTGTGGGGACGGGTGTTTTTTTTGCCATTTTAAACCACAAAAAAGCTGATACAAAATAGTTGCACCAGCTTATAGTATATTAATTATCAAAAGGATAACTGTGTTTTTAGAACGTAAGAATTTCATCTGCATTTTTAATTCCTGTTGAAAAGTCCTTTACCGTCTGTTGTTTAAAGGCATTGTAAAATTTGGTTCTCACTACGCTAGATTTTTCGTGGAAAGGGCATTTTTCTTCTTTTGATTTATCGTCCTCGCAAATTTTTAGCCCTATCATACACTGCTCAAAAACGTCGGTACCGTCAATGGCTTCAACAATATCAAAAAGTGTAATATCTTCTGCATCTTTGGCCAAGGAAAAGCCACCATTTGGTCCTTTTGTAGAGGCTAGCATTTTCTTTTTTGCAAGCATTTGCAATATTTTCCCTAAAAATGGGGCGGGCAAAGTCAGTTCTTCAGATATTTTTTTTATTCCTATTTTTTTTCCTTCTATCTGATTTACAGCAAGGTATATTACAGCCCTTATTCCGTATTTGCAAGTATTCGATAACATCTCTTCATTTTTATTGAAACACAAAGTTAATAAAAATTTCGTACAATATTGTCTTAAATATAAACATTTAGCTTTTTATACAGGTATTTTATCTATCCGCCGTTGATGCCTTCCGCCCTCAAAGCCTGTTAATAAAAAAATATTTACAATTTCTTTTGCTAAATTTTCGCTTACAAAGCGTGCCGGGATAGCACAAATATTAGCGTCGTTATGCAGGCGAGCAAGTTGTGTGATTTCAGTTGTCCAGCAGAGGGCAGAGCGTATGCCTTGGTGCTTATTTACGGTAATATTTATTCCGTTTCCACTGCCACAAAGCGATATTCCGCAGTCAAAATCTCCTTTTTCTACAGCGGCAGCCATAGGGTGTGCAAAGTCGGGATAATCTGCGCTTTCTTCGGAATAACAACCAAAATCTTTGGCTGTATGTCCGGCTTCTTCGAGCATTTTTATTATTGCTAGTTTTGTTGTGTAGCCAGCATGGTCGCAGGCAAGGGCTATTTTTTTCATGGATTCATATAATTATGTTTTACTGCCTTTAGTTTACAAAGGTATTTTTTATTAAACAAGCCCCCAAATTTAACTAAATAAAATTAGTTATCCTAAAAATAAAGACTTATCAACAAAAATACATGAAAACCATATTGGATTAATAATCAGATACTTAGGATTAAAATTTATGAACATTTATTTGTTTGTAACTTTCTAATTACTTGCAGCTAAAATTGACAACTAAATTTTGATATTAATAAACATTAAACCTATTAACAAAAATTTCAAACAAGCAAGTCTATTTTATTATTTCTTACAAAAAGTTTTAAACACGATAATAAATAACTACTGAAAATTACTTTTAACCATATTATTTTTAACGACACTTTTAAACAGTTGTGTATAAAATCTATAAAAAGATGATAAGCAGAAACATTTTTTAGAAAAATATGTTAATTTTGAGTTTAACAAACTTTAATTACCGATAAAACAAGAGCCTCCTAATAAACTTTATAAAAGAATTAACCGACTATTATTATCATCATTACTTTTTTAAATTTTTTAAACTTTTTATAATTATAATATAATGAATATTGAAAAACAGATTTCAGAAAAAGGCTTTATTGATATTGCTCCTGAAAAAAACATCAATTTACAGGACGAAATTTTAAAACTCAAAAAAGAAAAAAATGCAATTATATTAGCCCACTACTACGTTACTGCCGATTTGCAAGAAATTGCTGATTTTGTAGGCGATAGCCTTGCCCTTTCGCAACAAGCCGCCAAAACAGAGGCAGATATTATCGTTTTTCTGGGCGTGCATTTTATGGCAGAAACCGCAAAAACGCTATCACCTAGCAAAAAAGTACTGCTCCCCGATTTAAAAGCCGGCTGCTCGTTGGCAGATTCTTGCCCAGCACCCGATTTTAAAACCTTCGTAGAGGCACACCCCAACCATGTTGTAATTTCATACGTAAATACCACAGCAGCAGTAAAAGCCCTTACCGATATTATATGCACCTCCTCCAACGCAAAAGTAATTGTAGAAAGCGTGCCGAAAGACAAAAAAATAATTTTTGGCCCCGACCGTAACCTTGGTAATTATATCAATGCCCTTACGGGAAGAGAAATGGTACTTTGGGACGGGGCTTGCCACGTGCATCACGAATTTTCGTTGGAACGGATATTAAAACTCAAGCAAGAGCAGCCCGAAGCCAAAATTATAGCCCACCCAGAAACCCAAAAACCCGTACAAGAAGTAGCGGACTATGTAGGCTCTACATCTGGAATGCTACAATTTACCATTGATAATGAAGGGCAAATTTTCATCGTAGCTACCGAACCCGGAGTAATTCACCAAATGAAAAAAGCAAGCCCCAACAAAACATTTATTCCTGCCCCGGGCGATGACCCCGACTGTGCTTGCAACGATTGCGAATACATGAAAATGCACAGCATGACAAAACTTTACAATTGCCTAAAATACGAACAACCTGAAATTCATCTTGATGAAGAGATACGCCTAAAGGCACTCATTCCTATACAAGCAATGTTGGATATTTCAGCAAAAAATGGACTCTAAGTCGCCCCGAGAATATTTACTAAACCTGAAAAACGATGAATAAATCATATCTTATATTACTGATTTTTATACTGTTAGAAATTTCTGCTTCTGCACAGAAAAATAAAATTAACCCCAACGGATACAACAAATTTTTCTACGAAAACGGCAAGATTTCAAGCGAAGGCAATTTTACCAACGGTAAGCCCACAGGGCTTTGGAAATCCTACTACCCTTCCGGGATATTAAAAACAGAAGGCACAAGGAAAAATGATAAACTAGACAGCCTCTGGAAATTTTACGACGAAACAGGAAATATTACACAAGCTATAAATTACCGTGCAGGTTTACGCAATGGCTTCTACTATACCTATAAATTTAATGAAAAAACAGCTAAAAATGAATTATTTAGCAAAGCACTTTTCTTAAACGATGACAAATTTGGAAAAACGTATTACTACTATCCAGACAACAAAATAAAATCAGTAATAGACTACGAAAATAACCGCAAGCACGGACGAGAAATTCATTATGACACAGTAGGTAGGATAACCCTTATAATGAAGTACAACCATGACAATTTAACCCATTCGGAGCAAATCAATAGGCACAATCATAAAGGCGAAAAACAAGGCGTTTGGAAATCATTTTACCCCGATGGAAGTACTAAGAAATTTGAAAGCTACAAAAATGGAAAACTTCATGGCTACTACCGAGAATTTAATGCCAAAGGAAAAATGATAAATTCTAAATTATATGCCGAAGGCAAAGAGGTGGTAATCCCAAAAGAAGAAAAAGAAAAGCACAGTTACGCCAAAATAAAAGAAGAATTATATCCTAACGGAAAACTAAAAAAACAAGGGGCCTTTCAGAATAATAAACCCATTGGTTACCACAACGAATTTGATAAAAATGGTAAAATTATTGCCACAAAATTATACTCAAAAAAAGGTATTTTAAAAGGCAAAGGCATTGCCGATAAAAAGTCTAAAAAACAAGGAAACTGGACTTTCTATTATAAAACGGGTGAAAAAAAATCCGAAGGAAAATACAAAAACGGGCGAAAAATAGGAACTTGGACATACTTTTTTAAAGGGCAAAAAATAGAACAAAAAGGCACTTTTGTAAAAGGCAGACCATCTGGCAATTGGGTGTGGTACTACCCCAACGGAAAAATCCGGCGAACAGGAAATTTTGCCAAAGGCAAAGAAAATGGAAAATTTATAGAATACGCACTAACAGGCGATACAATAGCAATAGGGAAATACCTTGCAGGAAAAAAAGAAGGTGAATGGCTGTATAAAGTTAACGGATTTGTAAAAAAAGGAACTTACACAATAGGCTTAAAATCAGGACTCTGGAAGCATTTTTATCCCGATAACACAATGGAATTTGAAGGGACTTACATGAATGGAGAAGAAGACGGAGAGCATATTTACTATTACCCTTCGGGACGAAAAAAAGAAATCCAAATATACACTTCTGGTGTAAAATCTAAAACATGGAAAAAATACCTCCCCGATGGAAATTTGGAAACTGTAACCATGTACAAAAATAATCAAAAATACAAAATTGACGGACACAAAGTGGAACAATAAACACTAAGTGTTATTTAAAGTTGCTTACGCAGTTCTGCAATATTCTGATAACTAATAAATTACAAACAAGCCAATATATAATTAATTTTGTATGACAGCTTAGTCAGTCGTTAGTTAAAACTGAATACTTACTACTTTATACTTAAAAAAAAGAATGGACATTCACGATAAGGAAAATATAAAAACAACGGAGCAGGATTTTGAAACCAGCTTACGACCGTTGAGTTTTGACGATTTTAGCGGACAGCCAAAAATTGTTGAAAACTTAAAAATATTTGTACAAGCTGCAAAAATGCGTGGCGAAGCCTTAGACCACGTCTTATTGCACGGCCCTCCGGGCTTGGGTAAAACCACCCTCTCGAATATCGTAGCAGCGGAGCTTGGGGTAAGCATGAAAATCACCTCGGGCCCAGTACTCGATAAACCCGGCGACCTTGCCGGCCTACTCACTAACCTTGATGAAAATGACGTGCTTTTTATTGACGAAATTCACCGCCTCAGCCCCATTGTTGAGGAGTATCTTTATTCTGCCATGGAGGATTTTCGGATTGATATAATGATAGACAAAGGCCCAGCAGCTCGCTCCTTGCAATTGGAACTTAACCCATTTACATTGGTAGGGGCAACCACTCGTTCTGGTTTGCTTACTTCCCCACTTCGTGCCAGATTTGGTATAAAATTTTTATTGGAATATTACAACGCCAAAGTACTCACCGACATAGTAACTCGCTCTGCCGGAATACTTAACGTGCCGATAGCCGAAAATGCCGCTTTTGAAATAGCATCAAGAAGCCGAGGAACTCCCCGAATTGCAAACGCACTGCTTCGGCGTGTACGAGATTTTGCCCAAGTAAAAGGCAACGGAAAAATTGACCTCGAAATTGCAAAATACGGACTCGATGCCTTAAACATTGATGCCCGTGGCTTGGACGAAATGGTCAATAAAATTCTATCGGCAATTATAGATAAATTCAGTGGAGGTCCCGTGGGAGTGAGTACTATTGCCACCGCAGTAGGGGAGGAGAGTGGCACTATCGAAGAGGTGTACGAACCGTTCCTTATTATGGAAGGATTCATAAAGCGAACGCCCCGAGGACGTGAAGTTACCGAAGCGGCCTACAAGCACCTCGGTAAAATAAAATATCCCGAAAACGGGAACTTATTCGGTGGATAAATAAAAAAAACGTCGGAAATTAATGCTCGGCGTTTTTTTTGATGCTTTTATCTTACTTAAAAGTATTGCCTGCCGCAAAAGTACCTTGTTTAAAGCCCTTTAAGAACCATGCAATTCTTTGCTTAGAACTGCCGTGTGTAAAGGCATCGGGTACAACGTAGCCTTGTGCTTTTTTCTGTAAACGGTCGTCGCCCACCGCACTTGCTGCTTCAATAGCTTCTTGAATGTCGCCCTCTTCCAAAATATTTTTCATTTTTTGGGCATGATGTGCCCACATGCCTGCAAGATAATCGGCTTGGAGTTCTAATTTTACCGAGAGTTTATTAAATTCTTTTTTGCTTAATTTGTTTTTTTTTGCATAAACTTTTTCAGTAATGCCGTTAAGGTGCTGTATATGATGCCCCACTTCGTGGGCAATAACGTATGCCATTGCAAAATCGCCAGCTGCCCCATAATCTCTTCTTAAATCCCTAAGAAAATTTAAGTCCATATAAACTTTCCTATCGGCAGGGCAGTAGTAAGGTCCTGTTGCTGCTCCTGCAATACCGCATGCACCAGTAGTTTATCCATTAAAAATGACCATGGTTGGTTTTTTGTACGTTTTGTTGAGTTGCTCTCTAAATAGTTTTTCCCAAACGTCTTCGGTATCCTTTAAAACTACTTTTGAGAACTGTGCTAACTGCTCATTTTGCCCTGCGGATTTAGGTTTTGCTTGCTGGCTACTTTGCTGTGCAGTATTTGTAGTACCAGTGTTTCCCATAAAATTAAGGGGATTTTGCCCCGTAATTAGCGAAAAAACAATAACAACAATTACGCCCACAATTCCTAATCCTCCGGCACGTTTACCACGCCTTCTTCCTCTTGTGTTGCCACCTCCGCCTCTGCGGTCATCTACATTTCTACTGCCTTGCCTTCCTTTCCATTTCATAATCTTGGTTTTTGTTAAAAATTAATAATTACTTTTTAGTTTTAAGATAAAAAGTATATTTAACCTACATATTTTATGCCTTTTTATGATATTTTTGGAATTAGATTTTAAAAAGTCGTATAAAAATTAAAAACTGCCGCCGAAAATTAATTCAGCGGCGGTTTTTGTATTTGGATAGAATTGAAACTTACTGAGTTTATTTAACTTCTATGTCAGAACTACTGTAAGTTGAAGCATTTAGGCTTGTTCCTGCTGCTATCGCTGCATCTTTACCTTTTATCAATAAAAACAGAGGACTGAATAAACCTATAAAAGCCCATGCAAATAATAAAAATCCAACTATGGTTAGTGTCCATACTAATCCTTTTTTGCTTTTTCCTTTTTTTGATACTTTCTCAGAATTTAATGTAATTATTGTTCCGTCTACAGCCTGCACGCTTACCGCTTTAATTATAATTTCTCCCGGTCTTCCTAATCGCCTTGCTTTTGCTGCACTTTCAACTCTTCCTTGTACTGTTGAACCTCCCGCAATAACAACTTTTCTCCCGACTTTTACATCATAGCTTACACGCAGATTAACTCGTTGCCCTGTAACTAAATTTGCCGAGTTAAGAATAGAGCTTGTTTCAATAGGAATTGAAGTACCGGCAGGCAAAGTTACGACGGTTTTAGTTCCTTCCTGATTCGGAAGTAAGTTGGTTTCTTTTTCAATATTACTGTCTGTAGCAAAACTGCTGTAATTAAAGGAAATCAGGAAAGTCATAAATGTAATAGCTAATATAGCTTTCTTCATAAGAAAAAAAATGTAAGAATAATTTGTACGGCAACCAAGTGTTTCTGTTGTAATTTTATGTGAAAATATTTTGTAATAACAATATCTTAGGGGGGCGAAAAGGTGCTACAAATTTATGTAAATCAGTCTTTTACGCAACGCACCGAAAGCCCAGCAGTAGTGCTGTAACTTTCTGTGGATATAGAACCGTCTAAACTTGTCATTGAGCGTGCTTTTGAGAACGCTTTGTCGTTGCCAGCGGTGCTTGTCCAGAAATAAGCACTTTGGTTTACATAGCGAAAGTACTTATTGCTACTATTGTTAACGTAGTAACCACCTGGTAGTGCCGAAAACCCACTTTGATTATCGCCGTAGTTTTTTCGGAAAAAGAGAGGCCAACCTGCAATGTTTTTTAACTTTTTGCCTGCTTTCCATTGCCCTTCAAGCCCTTTGGTTAATGTTGTCCATTCCGCATCGCTTGGCAAATGCCAGCCAGAAGGGCAAGCCTTGCGGGCAGATTCCCAACTGTATAGGTAGCCATAGTTTCCAAAATTACTTTCATCATTATTAGCTTTCCAGCAGTCGGAGGTGGTTTTGTAGGCAAGGTTTTCTGCCATCCATATTTGTGTGCCAATTTTTACAGTTTCATAAGTTTTATCATTTCTGCTGTCGGTAAAACTGCCTGTTTCTTGTGCGTTGGAAAGTTAGTTAAAAATCAGTAAAAGGATAGTAATTGTTGCTACTTTTTGCATAGTTATAATATTTATAGTTTATAAAAATAAGACCTGTAAAGTAGGATTTATTACCCTTGCATAAGAAAAAAGTTTACCAAAGGTGTGTTTTGTCTAATGAATAGTTGCCTCTAGTATATAAAAAAACCTTGATAAAAAATATCATGGTTTTTTTGGAGGTCACGAGCGGATTCAAACCGCTGTACACGGTGTTGCAGACCGTTGCCTAAGTCACTCGGCCACGTGACCATTTGAATGAACTGCAAATATAAAAATTTATTTTTTTAAAAAATATTAAATACTAATTTTTTTTTATATTTTTATATAGAACGCTCCCAAATTAGGTTTTTTCCAAAACCTAAACGGTTATCTGTCATTTTTATAAAATCTAATTGGAGTATCCATACCACCGGCTTCATCACCTTTGCAAAAGGGTAAGCTTTTAGGTATTTTTTCATGCTTTGTTTTTTATCCTCACCTTTAGGGAGCTGCATTTGCCCAGTAAATTGTATCCCTTGTATTTTCCCTACCTTCTTAGTTTCTAGAACAATAACGCCTGAAACATTGGGGTTTTCGCTGGCAATTCTGCCGTGCTTAGTGGCTAAGTTGGTAGAAAAAATTAAGCAAGCATTTTCTATATCTAATGTATAAAAACAACTGGCACAGTAAGGCCTATTATTTTCCGAAACCGCTAATGTTAGTACATGATGCTCGGTGATAAAGTCAATAATTTTTTTGTCGAGTGGGTTCATAAGCAAAAAATTAGTAAATTTGCAACTAGGTGCATCTAGTTACCAAGTAATAAACTACAAAATTATCTATTTTACCTTATGAAAAAAATACTTTACTTACTATTTTTGCTTGGCATTACTTTTCCGACCATGGGGCAGGAATACCAACACGTGTGTGCCAAATCAAAAATATCATATTTTGAACGAAATTTAAACTTTCAAGACAAAGGCGTGCACAGTTTAGCTAGTTTTGCCTACGATTTAAAATACCATCGGCTTGTTTTTAATATCGACCCCGGAGTGCGGTATATAAAGGGAAGCGTTACTAGTTATTTTGAGCCAAAGACATCTAATTTTAATGAAATTGCTTTTGAAATATCCGAAGAATTAATTGTAGATTCTATAAAAATGAATAACCAACTGCTTTCCTTTTCCTTGGTAAATGAACTTGTTTTGATAACCCTCGATAATACAATTCCTGAAAACCAGTTAGACTCGCTTACCATTTTTTACGAAGGCGTACCCACCTCCTCTGGCTTTGGCTCATTTGAAACCACAAGCCATGCAGGAGTACCTGTAATGTGGACATTATCAGAGCCTTATGGGGCTATGGAATGGTGGCCCTGTAAACAAAGCCTGAATGACAAAATAGATTCTGTTGATATTTTTATAAAAACACCGGCTATTTACAGGGCAGCAAGTAACGGCGTTTTACTTTCAGAAACTGTTGATATTCATAATATTAAAACTGCACATTGGAAGCACCGACACCCTATTGCGGCTTACCTTATTGCCATTACAGTTACTAATTTTGTAGAATATTCGGACTATGCACTTTTGGCAGCGGACGACTCTGTTCAAATTTTAAACTACGTTTGGCCTGAAACCTTAGGTGAGGCAGAAATTTCCACCCCTAATATAATTGATGTAATGCAACTTTTTAGTAACTTATTTATTCCATACCCTTATAAGGACGAAAAATATGGACATGCAGAATTTGGCTGGGGTGGTGGCATGGAGCATCAAACGATGAGTTTCATGGGTGGCTTTTCGCATAGCCTTATGGCACACGAGCTTGCCCACCAGTGGTTTGGCGATTATGTAACTTGTAGCTCTTGGCGAGATATTTGGTTAAACGAAGGCTTCGCCACTTACCTAGAAGGACTCACGACAGAGCATGGCTTAAACTCTGATGGACAGTCGTTTAAGGATTGGAAAAGTTTTAAAACATACGTTGCCACTTACAGCCCCACAGGTTCGGTTTATGTCGATGATACCACTCCCGTGAATAGAATTTTTAGTTCGCAACTTTCCTACTCCAAAGGCAGTATGGTACTGCACACATTGCGTAAGCAAATAGGCGATGAAGCCTTTTTTAATGGCATAAAAAACTACTTGCAAGACGCAAGCCTTAAAAATAACTATGCTTCGACCCCAGATTTACAGCAACATTTAGAAGCCACAAGTGGTACGGATTTACAATACCTTTTCGATGATTGGGTTTATGGCGAAGGCTATCCAACATACACAATTTTCCATTCGCAGAATGCCCAAGGCATGGTAAATTTAGAAATAAACCAAACCACTTCGCACTCATCTGTGGCTTTTTATAAACTTAAAGTACCCATAGAATTTAAAGGAATTACAGAAGACACCACTATAATTTTTGATAATACTGTTTCTGGGCAAACCTTTAATTTTAACTTAGATTTTGATATTTACGAAGTAGTGTTTGACCCAGAAAAAGATATAATTAATAGAAATTCGCAAGTTTTATTTATAAAAAATCCTGAATTTGAGAGCCAAATTACACTAAGGCCGAACCCTGCAAATGAACAAATTAATCTACAATTACCAGATAATATACAATTTACTGATATTTCTTTGTACAACAATTTAGGGCAAAAAATAACTTGCCTAGATTGTGATATTAATAAACGGGCTTACAGTTATAATATTTCGCATTTGAGCGAAGGCATTTATTACTTAAAATTTTCGGCAAACGGAAGTACTGTAACAAAGAAATTCGTAAAGCAATAGTAAATAACTACTTATGATTAATTTTCAAGCCCTTAAAAAAAGTACATATACACTATTGACCATCAGTTTACTATTTTCCCTTTCCTGCGGAATAAGTAAGAAAATGGGTGGAAAAACGACTTCTGAAAAAGCAAATATTGAGTTTAAATATTTAATATCGGAAGCGGCAAAACAAACCATGCTTGGCAACAAGGAGGAAGCCATAGGAATATATCTGAAATGCTTGGAAATAAAACCCAAAAGTGCGGCCCCCAATTTTTTTACTGCTCAACTCTATTTAGAGCAAGACGACCTACAGTCTGCCCTTGTTTTTGCCGAAAAAGCAGTGCAACTAAATACTGAAAATTCGTGGTATAAAGTACTGAATGCTAGTGTTTTACAAAAATTAAACCGTCTGCAAGATGCCGCCAATTTATACTCGGAAACAATACAACAAGCCCCCGAAAAAGAATTTCTTTACTTTGAACTAATAAGGCTAAATTTTAGCCTTTCGCAACCCAAAGAAGCAATTAAAAACTACACACGCTACGAAAAGCATTTTGGATTAAGCGAACAAACCTCATTGGCATTATACGATTTATATGCCTCCGAAAAACAGTTTGATAAAGCACAAGCTAAGTTAAAAAAATTAGAACTACATTTCCCTGATAGTGCCAAATATCCTGCCCTAGCAGCAGAGTTATTTGTAGAAGAAGGTAAAATGGAACAAGCTAAAAAACAATATAACAAGCTCCTAAAACGTTTTCCAAATGATGATAACCTTAAACTCTCTTACGCTTCATACTGCAGAGTTGTAGGTAATAGAGACGAATTTAAAAAGAACATTGACATAGTTTTCCACTCTTCGCAAATTGATACCCAAACCAAAACAAAACTACTGCTTGCTGGGGCAGGCATTGATTTCTCTGCCGAAGAATTTGAAGAATATATTACATTACTAATTGAAGAAAGCCCGGGGAATGCAAAAGTGTTTCTAGTGTATGCCAATTTCTTAATGAGCATTAAGCAAAAAAGACAAGCCACAGAAAACTATAGATATGCCATACAAATTGATAATTCGGATATAAAACTTTGCCTATTGCTACTAAAACTAGACACCGAATTGCAAGATTATAAAACCCTACTTACCGATGCTGAACCCTTGTTAGAAATATATCCAAACCAACCAATTATTTATTTATACCACGGCACAGCCGCTTTTTTTACAAAAGATTACAACACCGCAATTACATCTTTGGAGTACGGAAAATCAATACTAATTGATGATAAACAAATGGAATATAAATTCTACTCCTACTTAGGGGATACTTACCATGCTTTAAAAAAATATAAAAAATCGGACACCAATTTTGAGTTCCTCTTGGCAGCTAACCCCAACGACTACGGAACGGCAAATAAATACGCTTACTTTTTATCTGAAAGAGATACAAAACTAGAAAAAGCAGAGCAACTCATTTTGCTTTGCCTTAATAATAATGCACAATCCGCAGCCTACAACGATACTTATGCACGAGTTTTGTACCAACAAAAAAAATACAAAGCAGCCAAAAAATATTCTGATATTGCAGTACGAAACTCAACAAAAAACTCAGGTATATTAGAAAAAAATGGAGATATTCTCTACCGCTTGGGCAATAAAAAGGGAGCTATAAAAATGTGGAAACTTGCCGCCAAAAATGGAGGGAATAATAAAAATTTAAACATTAAAATAAAAGGCAATTTTTCTGAAATAGAAACCATTATCTTTTAAACCACTATAATTTAAAACTAGAAAATCTTGAAAAAAATAATTTATATACTCACTTTCAGCCTATTAATATTGGGCTCTTGCGGCATATTTACCAAAGGACATTCGCAAAATAATACAAATATTGCTAAAACCAAAAGTCAAAATATTGCAGATAGCTTAATTCATAATTACCTAGACTATAAATCATTAAAAATTAAATTTTCGGCAGACTACCAAAGCAGAGTGCAAAAAATTAGCCTCCAAGGCACACTTAAAATTAAAAAAGATACATTTATATGGATGTCCTTATCCCCAGGAATGGGCATAGAAGCTGCCCGAGTTTTGCTTACCCCAGATAGCGTAAAATTTATAAACCGATTAAAAAAAGAATACTTTACAGGAAGTTACGACTTCTTGCAGCAAAAATATGGGCTACAACTCGATTATTTTACAGCACAAGCCATCTTCACCAACGAGTTGTTTATTTATCCCGCCAAAGCAGGAAAAGTGAATTTAAACGATGATTTTAGCCTAGGTTCTGACTCTATCTTTAATACATTTACAAATATAATTGGAGATTCCCTTTCTCATAAAGTAAATATTGACAAGAAAACACACAAAATAATTTCGACATTTGCAGCTATAAAAAAACAAGAAAAAACATTCGATTTACACTACAGCGATTTTGAAAAATACAACGAAAAACTATTCCCAGAAACCATAGAAATAAATGCAGAAGTGCCAAGCATGAAACGCAAATTTTTAATTTCGTACAATAAAATTTATGTAAACAAAGCCGTAAAAGCATCGTTTAAAATAGCCAATAGCTACACCAAAATTAAATTAGGAAAATGAAAAAAAGCACCTTTCTAATATTAATTATAATATCCTCATTAGTAAATACTTGGGCACAAAGTAATGCCGATGAAGAACTAAAGAGAGTACAACGCCTTTTGGCACAAGCTGAAACTAAAACTAGGGCAGGAATGCAAAAATTAGCACTCACTACCCGAGAAATTCAGCTCACAGAAGCGGCTATAAATCGCCTTGCAAAAAAGATTAAAGAAAACAAAAAAATAGAAACTATAAATAAGCAAAAACTAATAAAACTAGAGGCTGAAACCAACGCCCTAAAACAAGAGTATGCCGAACTGCTTTACTACGTCTATAAAACAAGAAGTACAATTGACCAAAGTATGTATATATTTGCTGCCGAGAGTTTTACACAAGCCTATGACCGAATAAAATACCTACAGTATTTTACTGATTATAATAAATTTATGGCTAAAAAAATAGCCCAAAATGTAGATAGCCTAAAAATAATGAACGATGATTTGGATTTTGAAATCCAGACAAATATAGAACTTAACGAAAAAAAAGCAGACCGGCTAGCACTACTATATAAAAAGAAAAAAGCTAGAAAACAAGATATAAAAAAACTAGCCCAAAATAAAAACCGCCTACGAAAAGAATTAAAAGCAAAAGAAGCACTGGCCGAAAAATTGAGCAGCGGTGTTTCAGAACAAATTGAAAAAGATAAAAAAATAGAGCCGGTTAAAAAAGGTCCAAAATCTAAACTGTCAAAAAGCTTTGAGAAAAATAAAAGAAAATTACCTTACCCCTTAAAAGGCGTTATTTCTGCTTGGTTTGGAGTGCATAAACACCCTGTATTAGAGGAAGTTACAATCCGAAACGACGGTATTGATATTACCGCAGGAAAAAATAAAACGGTAAAAGCCGTTTTTAAAGGAAAAGTATCTAAAATAATAAGCATTCCCGGGGCAAATAAAGCCGTAATTATTAAGCATGGAGAGTATTACACTGTTTACTCCAACTTGGTAACAGTTAATGTAAAGCAAAATCAGAAGGTCGCAACAGGACAAAAAATAGGAAAAGTATATTATAACAAAAATCAACCAGAACTGAGTATTCTTAACTTTCAAATCTGGCAAGGACGCAAAAAATTAGACCCATACATGTGGCTCAAAAAATAAAATACTATGCAAGCATACAACCAACTCACAGATAAGCTCGATAACTTTATCAGAAAGTTCTATAAAAACCGACTCCTTAGAGGCAGTATTATTGTTGCGGTATTACTTACAACAGCCTTCGTTTTTGCTGCTCTGGCAGAATACTATGGGCATTTTTCAATCCCTGTACGAACAGCAATTTTTTACAGCTTTATAGGCGGAGCACTCTATATACTTGGTAACTATGTAGTTATACCTCTCATAAAATTATTTAAACTCGGAAAAACACTCTCTTATAAAGAAGCCTCTGAAATAATTACCCAGCACTTTTCTCAAATTCAAGATAAACTATTAAACACCCTTGAGCTACACGAACTTAATAAAAATAACAAGCAGCCAGACCCTTTACTAACGGCAAGTATCGAACAAAAAATAGGACAAATCACTATTTTTCCATTTCGAAAAGCAGTTAATTATAAAGAGAATTACAAGTACCTTAAATACTTAGCAGTAGCACTGCTACTTTTCGGAGGATTACTGATATACTCACCATCAATATTTTTTGAAAGCACCGCCAGAATCGTAAACCACTCCAACTTTTACCAACAGCCTGCCCCCTTCTCATTTCTACTTTTAAACGACACTCTTACAGCAAAAAAAGGCGATGATTTTACCGTAAAAGTACAAATGGAAGGAGAGTATATACCTGATAATGTGAATATTACATACGGAAGTAACACTTTTGCAATGCACAAAAAAAACAAAACTACTTTCGAGTATAATTTTAGAAACCTAAATAATTCGCTCGATTTTAAGTTGGCTGCCGAAGAATTTTCAACAAAAAATTACACCATAAAAGTTTTACCATCACCCACAGTTATCCACTTTTCTCTCTTTGCAGACGTGCCAGATTACACAGGAGAACCTGATAAAACTTATAAAAATACAGGAGACTTAACAGTCCCTTACGGCACAAAATTAAACTGGAACTTTATTACTAAAAATATAAGTAAATTAAGTTTCACCGCCAACGATTCTCTTACTAGCTTAGCCGATAAAAATGGAGATATTTTTTCAATCTCAAAAAAAGCAAAAGCCTCTTTCGACTACTCCATCACAATAGAAAACGAATTTTTCTCTGGCGAGAAATTAGTAGAATATAACATCACAGTTGTACCAGATTTATTTCCGGCAATACAGGTTAATGAACTAAAAGACTCTGCCAACTTTTTCCTCACTTACTTCCGGGGAAATATTGGCGACGATTATGGCGTGCGTAGGCTGACGTTTAATTACCGGATTATCAACCCCGAATCAAATACGCAAAGCTCAGCAGCTTACGAAAAACTAAATATACAGATAACTCCTTCCTTACTAAAGCAAGAATTTTACTATCTCTTTAATTTTTCTGATATAAAAATCCCGGAAGGGAAAGTGGCAGAATATTTTTTCCAAGTTTGGGATAACGATGGGGTGAGAGGAAGCAAATCGTCCAGAACAGAAATTAACCAATTTAAAGTCCCTAGCTATTCTGAAATTACTCAAATGCAAGAGCAAGCCAACAATGAAATTCAAGAAAATGTTGAAAAAGCAGCCAGCTTAGCAAAAGAATTACAGAAAGAAATTGCTAAAATGAGGCAAAAATCATTAAACGGAGAAATGTCCGATTGGGAGCAGAACCAAATGCTCAAAAATATAATGGAAAAACAAAGCCAGTTGCAAGACATTATTCAGCAAAATGCTGAAAAAAATAAAGCCAAAAACCAAATGCAAAATGAAATGTCCGAAGAAGAAAAAGCTCTGCTCGAAAAGCAAAAGCAAATAGAAGAACTCATGGAAAATGTAATGACCGATGAAATGAAAGACTTACTAAAACAAATTGAAGAATTACAAAACAATTTTGATAAGAAAAAGCTAGATGAAATTTCGGAAGAAATGGAAATGTCTATGGAGGATATGCAAAAACAGTTGGATAGAAACCTTGAAATGTTGAAGCGTTTTGAAGTAGAACAAAAAGTAGATAATATAATTAATGAATTAGAAGAACTTGCCGAAGAACAAGAAGAGCTTGCACAAGATACTGAAAATAAGCTAGATACAAAAAAAAATCTGGAAGATAAGCAAAAACAACTCAATGAAAAATTTAAGAAACTTAATGAAGAATATAAGAAAGCACAGGAAATGAACGAGGAATTAAAATCGCCTATGGATATGGACGAAATGGCAGAAGACCAAGAGGCAATCGAAGAAGATATGGGCGATTCAGAAGAAAAATTATCGAAAGGTAAGAATAAAAAGGCCTCAAAATCACAAAAATCAGCCGCTAAAAAAATGAAAAAATTAGGCAAAAAAATGAAATCCATGATGGAAGCAAATAGTGCCGAAGAGAAAACCGAAAGCATAGAAAATCTCAGGCAAATAGCAGACAATTTAATTACTTTCTCCTTTCGCCAAGAGGAATTAATGGCTAACATTAAAGGTGTTTACATGAACGACCCAAAATACCTAGAATATACCAAAGACCAACTCAACCTAAACGATGATTTTTCCGTAATTAGAGATTCCCTATACGCATTGGCAGAACGTGTGCCACAGATAAATACAACCGTATCAAAAGAAGTATTATCCATCGAAAAAAATGCCAAAAAAAGTGCCAAAGCACTCGATAGTAGAAAGAAAAGACTAGCACAAATTCGCCAGCAAGAAACAATGACTTCGGCAAATAACTTGGCACTACTGCTTTCGCAGATTCTTGAACAAATGCAAAACCAACAAGATGGCGATGGGGAGGGCGGAGAAGGAAAACCCAAACCCGGAAAAGGAAAACCCGGCAAAGGAAAATCTGGGCAAGGCGGAAAGCCATCAATGGCAGGCATGAAAAGCATGCAGAAATCATTGAAAAAACAGCTCGAAGAAATGCTAAAACAAATGAAAGAAGGCGGCAAAAATCCCGGAGGAAAAGGAGGGCAAGGCACAATGGGAAGCAAAGGCGATAAAATGATAGCAAAAATGTTGGCACAACAAGAAATTTTACGACAAATGCTTAAAGACATGAAAGCTAAAAATAACCTTAGCCCAGGCACACAGCGTATCCTAAACGAAATAGACAAGATGGCAGAACAGAACGAAAAAGATTTTGTAAACAAGAAAATAACCCCAGAACTACTACGCCGACAAAAAATGATTACAACAAGAATGCTCGAAGCAGAAAAAGCAGAAGACGAAAGAGAACAAGACAAGAAAAGAAAATCTGCACAAGGCAAAGAAAAAAAATACCAGTCGCCAGAAGACTTCTTTAAAGAGAAAAATAACAACCAAGGGTTTAAAGAAAACCTATACCAAAACTCACTCAAAATGAGAAATTTTTACAAAAGTTTATACGATAATTACGCTGATAAAATAAACCAATAAATGGCAATATTTTTCTATAAAGAAGAAACAAAATTTGAACTTCAACAAAAAATGAAATTCAAACGATGGATTAGGGCAACAATCCAAGAAGAAAAAAGCAAAACAGGCGACCTTACATTCGTCTTTTGCTCCGATGAGTACCTTCTGCAAATGAACAACCAGTACCTTTCGCACGACTATTATACCGACGTAATTACCTTCGATTACACCGAAGAAGACCAAATTACAGGCGATATTTTTATCAGCATAGACCGTGTAAAAGACAATGCAAAAGCACTGGAAATTGAATTTCAGAAAGAACTACAGCGAGTAATTATACATGGCGTTCTGCACCTTTTAGGATACAAAGACAAAACAAAAATAGAAATTAGAAAGATGCGGCAGAAAGAAAATTATTACATTGCCAAAATTACCCAATTCCAAAAGAAAAAATAGAGTAGGGGACTACCCTTTTTTATCAAAATAAAAATAAAAAAAAGAGAAACAAAGAATGACAAAATACGATATAATTGTAGTAGGAGCAGGGCACGCCGGTAGCGAAGCCGCCGTTGCAAGTGCAAAGCTCGGAGCAAAAACATTGCTCATAACTGCAAATATGAACAATATCGCACAAATGTCCTGCAACCCAGCAGTAGGAGGCGTTGCCAAAGGGCAAATAGTGAGAGAAATAGATGCCCTCGGCGGGCAAATGGGAATCATAGCCGACAAAACAAGCATACAATTCCGTATGCTCAATCGCTCCAAAGGCCCCGCCATGTGGAGCCCCAGAGTACAATCCGACAGAATGCAATTCTCCGCCCAATGGCGTACCGTACTCGAAAATACCGATAACCTCGATATGTGGCAAGACATGGTTTCAGGACTGCTTATCGAAGATAAAAAAATCTACGGCGTAAGAACAAAATTAGGCGTAGAATTTACCGCCCAAGCCGTAATCCTTACCAACGGTACTTTCCTAAACGGCTTAATGCACGTAGGAAAATCCAAAGCCAAAGGCGGCAGAATTTCAGAAGCCGCCTCCTACGGACTCTCCGAAGAACTCGACGGCGTAGGCATTCCGCTTGGGCGGATGAAAACAGGAACACCTGCTCGATTAGATGGAAGAACCATAAATTTTGAGGTGTTAGAAGAACAAAAAGGCGAAGAGAAAAATACAGGATTTTCCTTCCTACCCAATATAGAAAATAACCTAAAGCAACGAAGTTGCTACATCACCCACACCAACGCCACCGCCCATAACGTACTCCGAACAGGCTTCGACGATTCGCCCCTTTTTAACGGGCAAATACAAGGACTCGGACCACGCTACTGCCCCAGTATTGAAGACAAATTAGTAACCTTTGCAGGAAGAGATGCACACCAACTTTTCCTCGAACCCGAAGGCGAAACTACACACGAATACTATGTAAATGGATTTTCCTCATCGTTGCCACTGCAAGTGCAATTCGATGCCTTGCGGAAAATGAAAGGCTTAGAAAACGTAAAAATGTACCGACCAGGTTACGCCATAGAGTACGATTATTTCGACCCATCGTACCTCAATCATACATTAGAATCTAAAATTGTATCAGGGCTTTTTCTGGCAGGGCAAGTAAATGGCACAACAGGCTACGAAGAAGCCGCCGCACAAGGACTTATGGCAGGCATAAATGCCGCAAGAAAACGACAAGGAAAAGACGAATTTATACTGCGAAGAGACCAAGCATATATTGGCGTTTTAATTGACGACCTTGTAACCAAAGGCGTAAACGAACCTTACCGAATGTTTACATCTAGAGCAGAATACCGTATCTTGCTTCGGCAAGATAATGCCGATTTGCGTTTAACCGAGCTTGGATTTTCAATAGGACTTGCTGATAATTTCAGAAATGAAAGAGTCATCAAAAAACAGAAAATGATAAATACTGTAGTTGATTTTTTTACAAAATATAGCATAGCACCTTCCGAAGCAGACCCCATTTTAAAAGACCAAAATTCGCCTTTGCTTTCGCAGAAGAAAAAAATAATCAACCTAATACTTCGCCCTGAAATCAATATATTTCATTTTGTGGGAAGAGTTTGGGACTTTGACTTGTTAATTAAAGAATTTGCCGATTTGCAAAAAGAAGTCTTAGAAGAAGCCAATATCCTGATGAAATATCAAGGCTATATAGAGAGAGAAAAGCTATTGGCAGAAAAATCATTGCGGTTGGAATATGTGAAAATTCCTGATGCCTTTGATTACTCAAAATTACAATCCATCTCCAACGAAGCACGAGCAAAATTGGATAAAATTAGACCCAAAAATATAGGACAAGCCTCTCGTATTTCCGGAGTTTCGCCTTCTGATATTAGTGTGTTGCTTATATTTTTAGGAAGATAAATAAATAAAAATCCTGCAATTCGCTGAAATTGTAGTCGTTAGTTTAAGTGTTCCACGTGGAACACTTTTTATATAAAATAGAAATAAAATGAAATCAATAAAAGGAAATATTATAGACGTTGTAGGCAAACAAATCTATACAGGTGAAATTTTTTATGAGAATGGCAAGCTCGTTCGGATTGAGAAAAAAAAGGTAGAAGAGCAAATTTATATCTTACCTGGGCTTATAGATGCACACATTCATATAGAAAGTTCAATGCTTGTGCCAGTACAATTTGCAAGGCTGGCAGTTCGCCACGGAACAACATCGGTAGTTGCCGACCCACACGAAATAGCAAATGTGTTGGGCGTATTTGGGGTGGATTATATGATAGATAATGCCTCTAAAACACCGTTCAAATTTAACTGGGGAGCACCCTCTTGCGTTCCAGCAACAGGCTTTGAAACCTCTGGGGCAGAGTTAAATCCCAAGCATATTGCAGAACTTTTGGGGCGAAAAGAAATCGTTTGCCTATCCGAAATGATGAATTTTCCGGCAGTAATCGGGCAAGACAAAGCA
The DNA here is from genome assembly GCA_947311265.1 of uncultured Chlorobiota bacterium. Classification (GTDB taxonomy): domain Bacteria; phylum Bacteroidota; class Bacteroidia; order Bacteroidales; family JAADGE01; genus CAMZKQ01. The sequence goes on from CAMZKQ010000240.1 coordinate 33,293, forward strand.
ACAGTAGCCATGCTAAATGCAAGCAAAGCAAACAGCAAACCTATTGATGGGCATGCACCTATGCTTACAGGAAAAACCTTGCAGGCTTACGCCGAAGGCGGAATTACTACCGACCACGAAAGCTCAACAATAAAAGAAGCTGAGGAAAAAATAGCATTGGGCATAAAGCTGCTCATCAGAGAAGGAAGTGCTGCCAAGAATTTTGAACAACTTTATCCTTTAATAGATAAATATCCCACCGAAGTAATGCTATGCTCGGACGATAGACACCCCGACGACTTAGAAGAAGAACATGTTAGCTCTTTTGTGAAAAGAGCACTGGATAAAGGCTGCGATTTTTTCAATACCCTGCGTGCTGCCACTTATAACCCGGTAAAACACTACAATTTAGATGCCGGGTTATTACAAGAAAACGATGCTGCTGATTTTATTGTAGTGGATAATTTAAAAGATTTTAATGTGCTAAAAACTGTAATTTTGGGTGAAACTGTTTTTGATAATGATAAAGTACTTTTGCCAAATATAGAATCTGACATTGTGAATTATTTCAATAGAAAAGAAATAAAACAGGAGGATATAAAACTACCTGCCCAGAGCTCTAAAATACGAGTAATAAAAGCCATTGATGGCGATTTGCTTACCACACAGTTTGTTGCTGACACTAAAATTATTGATGGTTTTGCTGTTTCAAATACAGGAACAGATGTCCTGAAAATTGTTGTAATAAATAGGTACGATGCAACTGCCAAGCCAGTCATAGGTTTTATTAATGGCTTTGATTTGAAAAAAGGAGCTATTTGTGGAAGCATTGCACACGATAGTCACAACCTTATCGCCGTAGGCGTTTCCGATGAAGATATAGTAAATGCCGTTAATTCTGTGGTGAAGCATAAAGGGGGAATTGCTTTTGTATGTGGAGATACAAATTCGATTCTACCACTTCCTGTGGCGGGCTTAATGTCGGAAGAAGATGGTAAAATTGTTTCTGAAAAATATTCTAAAATAAATAAAATTCCTGGTGAGTATGGCTGCAAATTAAATAGCCCATTTATGACCTTATCATTCATGGCATTGCTCGTTATTCCTGAACTTAAAATTGGAGATAAAGGCTTGTTTGACGGTTCTAAATTTAGCTTTACAAATTTATTTGTTTAGTGTATTATGAAAAATAAAATAGCCTAACTTGTTAATAATCTGATATATCTATAAAGTGTTCCACGTGGAACGCTCTATAAATGAGTTTCTAAATTAAATTAAATGAGCGAAAAAAAAACGCTTCTTGAAGAATTAAAAATCCTTGCCAAAAGTATGCCAGAACTCCCCGGAGTTTATCGCTATCTTGATGGTGAGGAAAATGTAATTTATGTTGGAAAAGCAAAGAATTTAAAAAAACGAGTACTCTCTTATTTTACAAAAAAATACGACAATAATAAAACAGCAGTTTTGGTTAAAAATATCCGCAAAATAAAACACTTTGTGGTGGAAACTGAAACAGATGCACTACTTTTAGAAAACAATTTAATTAAGAAATACCGACCTCGCTATAATATACTATTGAAGGACGATAAGAGTTACCCTTGGATTTGCATTAAAAACGAACCATTCCCACGAGTTTTTCAAACTCGTAATGTAATTAAAGACGGTTCGGACTATTTTGGTCCTTATACCTCTGTACGCCTAGTGCGTATTTTGCTCGAAATGTTTAAAAAATTATTTCAGCTAAGAACTTGTAAACTCAACCTTTCGGAGGGGAATATACAAAAAGGAAAGTATAAAGTCTGCTTAGATTATCATTTGGGCAACTGCAAAGCCCCTTGTGTACAGAAGCAAGAATTGAGAGAGTACGATGAGCACATCATACAAATAAAAAATATCCTGAAAGGAAACACAAAGAAAGCCATACAATTCCTTACCGAAAAAATGCAAGAATATGCTCAGAATTTAGAGTTTGAAAAGGCACAAACCACAAAAGAAAACTTAGACCTTCTGAAAGAATACCAAATAAAATCAACCGTAGTAAGCCCATCACTCAGGAATATAGACGTTTTTTCAATCATTAATGATGATAAAAATGCCTTTGTTAATTTCCTTAAAATTGTAAATGGCTCAATAATCCAAGTGCATACGGCGGAGATAAAAAAGAAACTTGATGAAACAAAAGAGGATTTGCTTAGCTTTGCAATTACTGATTTTATCCAAACTAAAATGAATGGATTTACGAATGCAGAAGAGTTTATAGTCTCATTTCCGCTTGACTTTTCTTACGAAAAAGTGAAAATTACAGTCCCACAAATAGGGGATAAGAAGAAACTTTTGGAGCTTTCGGAGCGGAATTTAAAATATTACAAATTAGAAAAATTGAAGCACCAGACCCTTATAGACCCACAGCGGCACGCCAAACGCATCATGCGTACCATGCAAGCAGATTTGCGGCTACAGGAACGCCCTATACATATTGAGTGTTTTGATAATTCTAACATACAAGGTACAAACCCAGTGGCAGCTTGTGTGGTTTTCAGGCATGGAAAACCTGCAAAAAAAGACTACCGAAAATTCAAAATTAAGACCGTAGAAGGGCCTGATGATTTTGCATCTATGGAAGAAATAATTTACCGCAGGTACAAACGCCTACTTGATGAGAAGCAAGATTTGCCACAATTAATTATTGTTGATGGAGGAAAAGGGCAGCTTTCTGCTGCCTTAAAAAGTTTAGAAAAATTAAATTTACGAGGAAAAATTGCCATCATAGGCATTGCAAAACGGCTCGAAGAAATTTACTTTCCGGGCGATAGTGTACCTCTTTATTTGGATAAAAATTCGGAGACATTAAAAATAATCCAGTTTGCCAGAAACGAAGCTCACCGCTTCGGGATAACTTTTCATAGAAACAAACGCTCCGAAAAATTTATAAAATCGGAGCTTGAAAATATAAAAGGAATAGGGGAGGGGACAGCCATAAAACTTTTGCAAGAATTTAAAACAGTAAAAGCAATTTCAAAATTAAAATTAAATGAAATTGAAATTTCAATAGGAAAATCCAAAGCAAAACTAATTTTTGACTATTTTGAGCAAAAAATGAGCTAGAATATATTTTTAAGGGATATTTATTAATATGATTTAATTTACTGAAAACTAGATATTTAGAATCTATTTTTAGCCGTTTTAACTCCACGAGAATTAAATACAATTTCAAAACACAACAAGGGTACTGTATAGCTTGTTCTGAAAGCCTTAAATTCCTTTATTTATCCAAAAATATTTTTTATATTTACATTAGGAAAGTTTTATTTATTCTAAAATTTAAACTTCCTAATTATTAAAGCTAAGATTAAAATGATAGAGGACGAAAAAAAGATACCTGAGAAAAAAGTGCCTGAAAAGAAAATACCTGAGCTTAAAAATAAAACCGATAAGCATAGCGAATTTCATCGACTAAACCTGCGAGAGGATTTTTCAAGGTTTATGCGTTCGCTTAGAATTTTGGCACACGATACCCTGCATATAAAAGATGGAGTGGATATTGAAGGGGCAACTAAGGATATTGAAAAAGGAATTGTTTTTAAAGGCCCTAGTGTCTGGATTTTGGTGGCTTCAATTTTTATTGCTTCCATTGGGCTAAACTCAAATTCGGCAGCAGTTGTGATAGGAGCAATGCTTATTTCGCCACTTATGGGGCCTATTTTAGGAGTAGGCCTTGCCGTTGGTACTTACGATTGGGCATTGCTAAAGCGGGCAATGAAATTTTTGGGCATCGCAGTAGGGATTAGTATCCTTACTTCTACATTTTATTTTTGGCTTACGCCAATTAAAGATGCTCATTCAGAGTTACTTGCAAGAACTAGCCCAACCCTGTTAGATGTACTTATTGCAATATTCGGAGGAATAGCAGGCATAGTGGCCGGCTCGCAAAAAGAGAAAACAAATGCAATACCCGGAGTAGCAATAGCCACAGCACTTATGCCCCCACTTTGTACAGCAGGTTATGGGCTTGCCACTTGGCAACTGGATTTTTTCTTCGGGGCATTTTACCTATTCTTTATAAATTCGGTATTTATAAGCCTTTCTACTTATTTGATAATCAGGTATTTAAAATTCCCTTTGCGGAGTTTTGTTAGGAAAGTGCGAGAGAAGAAAATAAAACTTTATATGGGCATTTTTATCCTTTTGGTTATACTACCGAGTGCTAAAATCTTCTGGGACGTTATTCAGGAAAGCCGTTTTTTTGCTAGAACTGATGTGTTTATTGCCGACAATTTTAAAGGCATAAGCCTTAATAAAACAGTAACTTACAACGATACTGTATCTTATATTGATATTTATTTAGTAGGAGAGGAAATTTCTGATACCAAAATTCAGGACATTAATGACAAACTTAGCGAGTATGGGCTAATGGGAAAAAAAGATTTTGGGATAAGGGTTACAGATAGTACTGCTATTCGCATTCATCAAGCAACAGAAGCGAACTTGGACTCTATTGATGCCAAGTTTAGCTCGATGCGAGCAAATTTGCAAAGCAAATTACGGGTGGGAATTATTGAAGATTTATACAAAAAGAACGAAGATGTTATTAACAGTAAAAATGCGAGAATTGAGTTTTTAGAAAACTCACTTTTGGCTATCCAAAAAGACACCATTCCGCTGGATAATCTAAAAAAAGAGATGCTTGTGCAATACCCTAAAATTGAACGCTTTGCATATTCAAAGGCTATTGAAACCGATACTGCAGGGGGCTTTGATACCATACCTACTTTCCTAGTAGCATGGAATAAGAAGATGAGGCGCCGAAGTAAAAATGAGCAGACAAAAGTACTTGCTCGCTGGCTAAAAGTCCGATTGAAAATGGACACCGTGCGGGTTGTTCTTTACTAGTTAGCTTTACTTTTTCCAGCTAATATATTTCTCGAACCAACTCCAAGGCAGGAGTTTTACAGCCCACCTTTTTATTAAACTTAAGGCACTCTTATCTGGGTATTTATAATCTATGCCCGATAGTTTAAGGTATTTTGTAAATAAGAACTTATAGGGGTGAGCATCAGCGTAATGCCATGGTTTAGAAACACCTGTGTAATGCACTATTTTTGGGTGTTCCATAAATTGCTTGTGGGTTTTATCTTGCTGCTGGTATTCTTTTTTTTTGAGAAACATTAAAGTTTGAATATTCCAACTAATATCTACAATTTTTACATCTCTATATAAAATAGCATTAAGGGCATCTTGGTCCCAGTTGGGCAAACTGCCTGAATGTTGGTCTAAATAAGTGAGTACTTTTGTGTGGATATTGTTTTTTCGCCAAAAATCAAGGTTCATTAATAATATCCCGGCGTTAAAATATTGTGTATCTTTTGGCAACCCTAGTGTTTTTTCGGCATTAAAAAAAGGGCCTGGTGCGGCTGCAATAGCTTTGTTTTCAATATTTATTTCCCACAATTCGCTTAAATTTGAATTAATAATTATATCGGAATCCAAGTAAAGTACTTTTTTTATATCCACAGGAAAAAGCTCTGGAATTAGAATGCGGTAGTAGGTGGCATGCGAAATATGTTGGGAGATGTGGTACTTATCTAATATCGAGGTATCAAATTTTATAAATTTAACGGTTTGAGAATAACATAACCCTACTTTTTCGATTTCTAGCTCATCGTTGCGACCTAATGTTCCTGATAGAACAAAAATTTTAAATACTTCTGTTTTATTATTATCGAAAAGCGAATGAAGCATTACGCATAATTGCATTAGATAGCCTTGGTCAATGGCTACTGCAATAATTATTTCCTTATTAGTTTTCATTGGCTATTTGGTAAGTAAAAATGTAACGCTTGAAAAGTCAGTAAATTTCCCTATAAGTCCTGTTTCAAAGGAGTGGGGGGCTAGGGTGGCATAATTGGATACCATGTTTCTGAAAAAGCCTTTTCGTTTTGTTGGGTTTATAAAGCAATCAATACTAGAAAACCCTTCGTCAAAAAAACGGTATTGATTATAAAAATAAGTCTTTTTTACAAAATAATCAAAACTAGAAAGGGTGTAAAAATTAATATGCGTAGGGTCTATAAATGCCCCTCTGGATTTGTAGTAAGGCACTCGTATAGCGAGTTTTCCGCCGGGTTTCAATATGCGTATGCACTCTTTGGTAAGCTGTAGTACATTTTTGATATGCTCAAATACATTATCTGCATAAATTAAATCAGCATAAGCATCTTCAAAAGGCAAAGGCTGTTCTAAATCTGCCTTAACATCTTCATTACCAATAGTATAAAAATCTACATTTATAAAATTATCTAATGGTTTTTGCCCACAGCCTAGGTTAATATTTGTTTCTTTCACCTGTTTTTCTAACGAAAAATTACGCTTTTCAAATAATTGTTTAAGTTTGTTCATTATTTAATATTTTTCTGCATAGACCGCATAGTTAATAACATCTTTCCCTTTGTTCTTTTCACGCTTTTCGGCTATCTTGTTAATTAGTTTAACTAAAATTTTTCCTATAACAGGTTTGCCAAAAATAATTTTATTTAGACGTATAGCGGTAGAGCTTATGTCTGTGCCTTGCTTTTTTGTTTTAATATTTTTGAAACCAGTATTTTTAAGTAAAGCGGTGATGCCATGTTCTGTAAATCGGAAAAAATCATAAGGTTCTTCGTGTAATTCCCACGACATTGGTAATGTTAAAAATAACTTGCCATTTGGTTTTAGTACTCTGTACATTTCTGCCAAAACTAGCCATGGTTTTGGGGTGTGTTCAAGCAACTGAAATGCGACCACTATATCTACACTGTTACTACTTAAAGGGGTTTTACTTGCATCGGCATAAATATCAGCCAATTTATTTTCGGTATCAATATCAATACCAATATACTGTTGCACATCAGGAGATAGTTTTTGATAAGGTTTATTACCGCAACCAAAATCAGCTAAAATTCCCCTAGCTTCTGATAGCTCTTTTTCTATATCGGCAAGTAAAAATTTGTAGTGTAGGTAAAGCGGGTGCGATTTAACTAATAAATGTTTAAAGTCGCTCATCCTTTCAACTGTTCTACTTTTAGATTTATACATCTGCTGTAATTATATATATTTTTTTAACTGGTATTTAAAAAATGGATATAAACCCAAAGTAAAAATTGAAGCTAACATAATACCTGTCATTTTACGGAGTTTTTTGCTGAGTGCACCTGTTAGTACAAACCCCAAAGTGTAGGAAACTGCGGTGGCAATAGCAGCACCTTCAATCCCCCAGTATGGAATGAAAGTAACATTTAAAATAATATTAAGAACAGCAACTCCTACTTGCATATAAAATTGAAACAGCTGCAAATTTTCTATGACTACCCACTTCCCCCAAAATACACCAAAAGCAGCCATTACACCTGCAAAACTGTAGATTGACAAAACAGTAGAGACACCTATGTAATCTTCACCATAAAGTAACAAAATTAAAGATTTACCAAAAAAAACGAATATTAAAATAACTAAAAATGAAAATGTTATCGTTATACCCGAAAAATAATGTAATGTTTGATAATATAGTTCTTCCGATTTTTTCTTAGCTTTCACTATTGCAGGAAATACAGAAGACGCAATAGCAATAGGCACAAAATACCAAGACTCTGCTAACTGTACAGCTACCGAATATACACCTACTGCACTTGAAGAGAGGTAATGCTTCAACATTATTTGGTCAATCCGGGAGTATAATACAATAGCTATTCCTGCAAACATCAGAGGTAAGGACTCCGTTATTAGCTTATTAATTAGCTTAAAATCAATGAGTGTACCTCTTGTTTCTCTTCTTTTTTTATAGTAAAAAATACCTGTAATGATAAAAGAAATAAAAGTTTCGATTGCATAACTTGCTGCAAACCAGATTAAACTGGCATCTAAATAAAGTAAAACTACTATAATAAAACCCTTTACCAGCAACCCACTAAACTTTGCAAAAGAAATATATTTTGCAAGAATATTAGCCCTGAAAAATAAATCGAAAACCGAAACCTGTTGGAAAAAGAAACTTAAGCCTAAAAGTCCAATTAAAATTTTATCCTCCTGCCCAGTAGGCAAAAAAAGCCAACTAATGAAAATAAAAATAAAGGCGATAGAACTGCCTACAACCTTCATAAAAAAAACTGTAGCTAAATAAGTTTTTTCCTTTTTAGGGCTACTTATCAAATGCTTTTCGGTAACAGTATCTAAGCCCAATGAAAAAAAGGGGCTAAATATAAAAACAAAGCTATAGGCATACATCAATAAGCCATAGCTATCCGCCCCTAAGTAGCGCGCCATAATTATTGCAAAAATAATCTTGACCACTTTCTCGGAAATCATCCAAAACGTATTTTTGATATACTTTATAAGTACTTTAACTGTGCCTTCTTTTAGCTTCAATGCCCTATTTTTGATTAAAACAAAAACGTATAATTTTATACATTAAATTTTGACGGCACAAATCTAAGAAATAACTAGAAACAATATCTAAACTAATGTCAAATATAAATTCAGAATAAAAAAAAAGACGATATATAGAATAAAAATGTAAAGTGTACTGCAAATTAATCATTTTTTCTATATTTGCAGTCAAATTTGTTATATGGATGCCCCTAAAACCAAAATCAGACAAATCCGTAGTGCATACTTTACCTCCGGAATTAGCATTACCCTAGTTTTGCTGATAGCTGGGTTTACGATGCTCATTATTTTTAATGCAAAGCAATTTACAGATTATGCCAAAGACAATATTGGCTTTACCATCTTCCTTAAAGAAAGCGCAAAACCAGCCGATACAGAACGCCTGTACAAAACCTTACAGATAGCCCCTTATACCAATGCCGTAGAATTTGTAAACAAAGAAGAAGCCGCAAAAGAACTACAAAAAGAACTTGGCGAAGATTTCCAGCTATTTCTTGGCTACAACCCACTGCCCAACTCGATAGAAGTAAAACTAAAAGCCAATTATGCCACCGAAGATAGCATAAAAAATATCCGCAAAAGTATTGAAAAAAAAAGTTTCGTAAAAGAATTCTTTTACCGAAAATCCCTCGTAGAACAAGTGAGTAAAAATATAAGAATTTTTGGCTTTATAGGCACATTTTTTGCTCTACTACTACTACTAATTGCCGCCACACTTATAAGCAACAGCGTCCGCTTATCGGTACACAGCAAACGCTTCCATATAAAAACAGCACAGCTCGTAGGGGGCGACGATAAATTTATCCGTAAACCATTTGTAATAAATAGTATCGTTTCGGGCATTTTTAGTACAGCAATAGCAGCACTAGCACTAGTCCTAAGCGTATTATTTTTACAAGGCAACCTAGGAAAAATAATATCTATGCAAGGAATTTGGTTAATTATACTAATAATGCTTATCTTTGGCGTTGGAATAACAGGTACAGCAGGATACCTTTCAGTAAACCGCTACCTTACAGCACAATCCGAAGACCTTTATACAAGATAAAAAAGATAAAATTATGCCTTTACAAGATTCTGAAAAATTTGGCTTTGCACTCGGCAAAGAAAATTACATACTACTAGCCGCAGGCTTCGCTGTTATATTTATAGGCTTCCTACTTATGGTAGGTGGTGGCTCGGACGACCCTAATGTATTTAATGCCGACGAACTTTTTAGCTTCCGTAGAACAACCCTTGCACCCATTGTTATACTTGCCGGTTTTGTATTCGAAATATATGCAATAATGAAAAAACCAAAAGAAGCAACAGACGAAAAAGAAGACTAAAATTACCAAATTTTTAAATAATTAAACTAGAAAGCTACATTTTGTAGCTTTTTTAGTGTAAAAAACAAAGCATTAAAAATAAAGTAATGCACACATTATAAAAAATAGATACTATACATTGTTGATATACAGTAGTTTATTAAAAGTTAATAAAAATAAGTTTTGTAACGAAAAAATTAATACCTTTGTAAAAAGAAATTAATTTACAAAACCTATTTATCTATGCCATTTAAAACACCAAAAATTGACAGAGTAGGTATTCAGGAGCGATGTGCTAAATTTCAATCCAGAAGTTTAAAAGCAGATACCAAAAAAAAGCTCCTTCGCCTTGCCCTTAATATGGTCGATTTAACCACCCTAGAAGGAAGCGATACCCCAGGCAAAGTAAAACAACTTTGCAACAAAGCCATTCTTCCACACGGAGCATTGCCTAACCTGCCACAAGTAGCCGCCGTTTGCGTATATCCATCGCAAGTAAAAACCGCAAAAAAAGCACTCAATGGTGCAAAAATAAACGTCGCCTCGGTAGCCACAGTATTCCCTAGCGGGCAAGCAAAATTATCAATAAAACTAGATGACACCCGCTTCGCAGTTGATGAAGGAGCAGACGAAATCGATATGGTAATTTCTCGTGGCGAATTTCTAAGAGGTAACCACAACTATGTGTTCGACGAAATTGCAGCAGTTAAAGAAGCCTGCGGAAAAGCACGGCTTAAAGTTATCCTGGAAACAGGCGAACTTAGCACACTAGACAATGTTAGAAAAGCAAGCGAAATAGCAATTTTAGCAGGAGCAGATTTTATAAAAACATCAACAGGAAAAATACAACCCGCCGCAACAATGCCAGTAACGCTAGTAATGCTAGAAACTATTAGAGATTACTACTACAGCACAGGCATTAAAATAGGCATGAAGCCTGCCGGAGGCATTTCAAATGCAAAACTAGCACTACACTATTTAGTTATGGTTAGCGAAACCCTTGGTGATGATTGGATGAATAACAACTATTTCCGCTTCGGGGCAAGCAGCTTGGCGAACGATTTACTTCGCCAAATTGTAAAACAAGAAAGCGGATTGTATCAATCCAAAGACTATTTTTCGATAGGATAAAATTAACCCTTTCATCAAAAACAAAATCAAGAAACGTAAAATGGCAAAAAAAGAAAACAAAAATATAGCAGATTTAAAATTTGGAGCAACAATAGAATATGCCCCAGCCCCAGAGTCAAATGCACATATTGAAATTAAAAAGAAATACGAACTATTTATTGGTGGCGAATTTGTTGCCCCTGAAAAAGGCAAATATTTCCCAACAATAAATCCGGCAACGGAAGAAAAATTAGCAGATATTGCAAAAGCAGATGCCACAGACGTGGACAAAGCCGTAAAAAGTGCAAGATATGCTTACGACAACTACTGGTCGAAAATTAGCGGAAGCCAAAGAGGAAAATACCTTTTCCGTATAGCCAGAATGCTACAAGAACGGGCTAGGGAGTTCGCCATTATCGAAACCATGGACGGCGGAAAGCCCATAAAAGAAGCCAAAGGCTTTGATGTGCCAATGGCAATAAACTGGTTCTTCTACTACGCCGGTTGGGCAGATAAAATAGAGTATGCAGTACCAGGAAAAAATCCAGAGGCACTCGGCGTAGCCGGGCAAGTTATCCCGTGGAATTTCCCACTAATGATGGCGGCATGGAAAATTGCTCCCGCACTAGCAGCTGGTAACTGCGTGGTACTAAAACCCGCAGAAACCACTTCACTTACCGCACTAAAATTAGCCGAGTTAATACAAGAAGCAGGCGTACCACCGGGCGTAGTAAATATTGTAACCGGAGAAGGCGATACTGGAGCCGCAATTGTAAACCATGCAGATGTAGATAAAGTCGCATTTACAGGCTCTACCAGAGTAGGGAAAATGATACAAAAAAGCCTTGCCGGCTCGGGTAAAAAATTAACCCTAGAATTAGGCGGAAAAGGTGCAAATATTATTTTTGAAGATGCAGCTATCGACCAAGCCGTAGAAGGCGTAATTAATGCCGTTTACTTTAATCAAGGGCATGTATGCTGTGCTGGCTCTCGCCTTTTTGTACAAGAGGGCATTGCTGAAACCGTACTTCAAAAACTAAAAGATAGGCTCAAAACAATACGCATTGGCAACCCGCTGGATAAAAATACAGATATTGGTGCAATCAATTCTAAAAAACAACTCGACACTGTTCAAGACTACATAAATATAGGAATTAACGAAGGCGGAAAACTCTACCAAGACAAGTGCAGTTTACCAAAAAAAGGCTTTTGGTGCAAACCAACAATTTTTACTAACGTTTCGCAAGCCAGTAGGGTAGTGCAGGAAGAAATTTTTGGCCCCGTGCTTACGGTACAAACTTTTAGAACAATTGATGAGGTTGTTGAGCTTGCTAACAACACTTACTATGGCTTGTCGGCAGGTGTGTGGACAGATAAAGGCTCAAAAGTTTTCCAAGTAGGCAACCAACTTAAAGCTGGTGTGGTTTGGGCGAACTCGTTCAATAAATTTGATGCCACATCGCCTTTCGGCGGATTTAAAGAAAGTGGATTTGGGCGAGAAGGTGGCTTGCACGGGCTTACTGCCTATTTAAAATAAAAAAATTCAGGCAAGTTTTGAATTATTATAAGACGAAAAAATAAAAAAATGAAAGATAAACAATCCAAAGGGGCCGCAAATTTGCAAGCCAACTATAAAATAAACACAGGACATACAGCTATCCCGAAAACATATAAACTATATATAGGCGGTGCATTTCCTAGAACAGAATCAGGACGGTATTTAAAAATGAAAAATAAAAAAGATAACTCCATATTAAACATTTCGCACGGCTCTAAAAAAGATTTTAAAGCTGCCGCTGCGGCAGCTAGAAGTGCACTCGGTGGCTGGGCAAAACGAACCCCTTACAACAGGGCACAAATTACTTACCGCATTGCAGAAATGCTAGAAGGCAGAAAAATGCAGTTTGTTGCAGAACTCGAGGCCGCAGGAGTATCAAAAAATGAAGCTCAAAAAGACGTGGAGGCAGCCATTGATTTGTTGGTTTATTATACTGGCTGGGCAGATAAATTTCAGCAAATATATAGTACTGTAAACCCTGTGTCTGAACCCTATTTTAATTTCTCTACGGGCGTTCCCGTAGGTGTAGTTTCGGTAATTGCTCCTAAGGAGTCTGGCTTATGGGGCTTTTTGGCCGCATTTATCCCTGCCTTTGTTGGTGGGAATACAGTAATTGTTTTGGCCGAAGAAAAATTCTCAGCTTGTGCAATTTCTTTTGCAGAAGTACTCAATTCGTCAGATGTGCCTGGCGGAACAATTAATATCATTACAGGAAAACGGAAAGAGTTACTTGCCCCATTTACGACACACATGGAGGTCAATTCTGTAATATTATACACCGAAGATAAAACTGAAATTATTGCGGTACAAGAAAGTGCAGCCGTAAATGTAAAACGCACAAGCATAAGGCACTTTGCAGACGAAAAACAAAGCCCTTACCTTATTTTTGAAACCTTAGAAACCAAAACTACTTGGCACCCTATGGGAGGCTCTGACGGTGGTGGAGCTAAGTATTAGACCCTCCCATTAAGCTATTTAAAACACTATAAAAAAGCCTAAATATACAACTTAGGCTTTTTATTTACCTTAACAATAACTCATTTATTACTCGCTTTATAACTTAAATCTCCTATGAAAAAAAAACTACTTTTAGGTTTATTCCTACTCCTTTCGGTAGGTATAATTAATGGGCAAACCCTTTTAGATGAAAATTTTGATACCTACGAGCCAGCAGGCTGGCACGAAATGCAAGGGGCTTTGGCAGACCCTGTAATTGTTACCGCAGCCAACGACTCTCGGTGGTACAAAGATGGTTTTGCGAACAATGGCACAGAAGGTGCTGCTAAGCTCGGGCTTTTCTCTTTAACAAGGCTGGAGTGGCTAGTAACACCCACACTCAACTTGGGCACAAGTGCAAATTTTGTTTTGCAATTCGATTTGGCACTTACCGAGTATAATAGCCCTGATTCTACAACTTTAGGGGCAGACGATAAGTTTGCAGTTGTTATTTCTATTGATGATGGTGTAACTTGGTCGTCGGTTAATACCTTAAGACTATGGACTGCAGCAGATGCAATCTCTGAAGAAGGGCAACGAGTGATAATCGACCTATCAGCTTATACAGGTAATGTTAAAATCGGCTTTTATGGGCAAACAGCTATTGATGATTCCAATATTGAAATTTTTATTGATAATGTAAATGTTTCTGCAGCTGCGGCAGTTCCTGCTTTTACCATCAGCCCTACGGGTAAGGATTATGCGGTTGTCGAAGTTTTTAAATCAAAAACAGCTGTTTTTACAGTAGCCAATATTGGTACAGGTGCAATTACCATTAATAGTGCGTCTGATATCACTATTTCAGGAACAGATGCAGCCCAATTTTCGGTACTCAATAACGAAACATTCCCGCTTGTTTTAGAAAATATCTATGCAGCCAACTTCTTTGTAACCTATGCACCAATTGCTGGAGGAATACATAACGCAGTTCTAAGTTTTACAGATTCTGATAGTAATATTTATACTGCCAACCTTACAGGAGAATGTTTCGACCCTATTCTTTACCCGCCTTTCGAGGAAGTATTAGATACTTGGCTACCTACTAATTGGGTGGAAACAAAGGGATTGTTGGCAACTCCGACAGTATTCAGCGGAACTTACTCCTCGTGGTCGCCAGATGGCTTTGCCAATGATGGAACTACAGGGGCTGGACGACTTGAAATATATGGTACATCTAAGAAGGAATGGTTTATAAGCCCACCAATTCAACTCGGAAATACAAACAATTTTCAGTTAGAATTTTTCTTGGGGCTCACCGTATGGAACACCACAGCAAGCTCAACATTAGGAACTGATGATAAGTTTGCAGTAGTTATATCTACCGATAATGGAGCCACATGGACCTCTACAAATGTGCTTAGAGAATGGGGAAGTAATGATGCAATATCGACTACTGGCGACCACGTAGTTATCGACCTATCGCCATATTCAGGACTTGTTAAAATTGGATTTTACGGGGAATCAACAATAGCTAACGAAGATAATAATATCTATATTGATAACATTTCAGTAAAAGAAATACCCGTTAATCCGGTTTTAAATATGAGTGCTTCGGCTATTGATTTTGGAACAATAGAACCGAATACGACCTCGGACTATGTTTTAAATGTATCCAACTTTGGAGCAGGAACACTTAATATCGCAGAAAGCGATATATCGCTAACCGGAGTTGCAGCAGGAATGTACAACCTTACAGTTGCTGGTGGCTTCCCGATTACTTTAAATACACAGGAATCTACTACAATAACTATTCAATATGCACCCACTAGTGAGGGGACTCACGTGGCAGAATTAAAAGTAATATACCCTGCACTTACTGAAAACCTAGTAGCCCTAACAGGCGTTTCGCAAGACTTTACAATAACACCCAACTATACCGAAGGCTTTGAAGGCAGTTTCCCTCCATTAGGCTGGACAGCAATAGATTGGACTACAGGAACAGAGGCTAATGCGGGGAGTGGCTGTGCTGATGTTGAATACAACCATTCGGGAGAAGCACTCTTAGTAAGCCCACTAATAGACTTAACGGCAGGCAGCTATATGCTTTCTTTCTACTGGAAAGATGATGACATCTCTGGTAGAGTTCAAGGGCACGATACTACATTTTTTGAAATTAAACTAGAAGGAGAGCTAGAGTGGACTACGCTCGACACTTTGAGTAATGCTGGAAACCACTCTCAATATGTTCAGCAAAGTTATAGTCTTGACAGTTATGCTGGAGAAAAAGTAAACATTCGCTGGCGAGATGTTTCCGATGCGAGTTTCAATGCCTATGGTACAGGAATTGATGATATTTCTATCACAGGAACAATTGCTGTTAAAAGTATTGAAAAAGGCATTAAAATATACCCTAACCCAGTATCAGGTTTTTTGAATATTGAAACCAATGGGGTTTACAATATTGTTATTTTAGATATAAATGGAAGGGTAGTTGGGGAACAAAAATCAAACCCAAGGCATACGCAAATAGATTTCTCAAATAAAAACGCAGGTGTTTATTTTATAAAACTAATGAATAATAAGGAAACTCGAACTTTGAAAATTATTCGATTTTAACAAATTATAGCACTTACTTTTCGGTTTTAAAAAGAAAAGTTGCAAGCTAAAAAATAGCGTTATTCCACATTGTAGGAATAACGCTATTTTATTAAAAGCCAATTAGGATTAATGTTTTATCTCCCCTATTTCATCAGGCTTATGCTCATGCTTGAATAGGAATAGGAAGAGTATGGCAACCACCAAGGCATATCCTGCAAAGGCGAGCCAAATATTGTGCCAATCCCAAACCTTATCTGCCCCGACAAAGAATTTTTCGATAACAACACCACTAACAATAGCCCCTATCATCGTGCCAAAACCGTTGGTCATCATCATAAAAAGCCCTTGTGCACTACCTCGCATTTTACTGCTGGTTTCTGTTTCGATAAAAAGAGAACCTGAAATATTGAAAAAATCAAATGCCATGCCATATACAATGCCAGACATTATAATCATCCAAAGACCTAGCCCTGGGTCGCCGAAGGCGAAAAATGCAAAACGAAGTACCCAAGCAAACATACTCATTATCATTACTTTTTTTATCCCAAAACGCTTTAAAAAGAAGGGGATAGTAAGTATGAATAGTGTTTCTGATATTTGAGATATGGACATTATTATGGTCGAATATTTGACCACAAAAGAGTCGGCATATTGTGGCACATCTTTAAAATGATCTAGAAAACGGTCGCCGTACATGTTTGTTAGCTGCAAAGAGGCGCCTAATAACATTGAAAAGATGAAGAATACCGCCATTTTATAATTTTTGAACAGCTTAAATGCTTCTAAGCCAAATAGTTCTACAAAGGACGCATTTTTACTGGCTTTTTGTCCCGGAGGGCATTTGGGCAGTGTAAAAGAGTATATGCCTAAAATGGCTGATGCTAAAGCCGAGATATAAAACATGTTTTCGCTAGCCTTATTTCCCGTAAGGTTGGTGAACCACATGGCGGCAATAAAACCGACAGTACCCCACACCCGAATTGGGGGGAAACTTTTTACAACATCTAGCTTTGCTTTGCTAAGGGCATTGTAGCCAATGGTATTGGTAAGTGATATGGTGGGCATATAAAAACTCATGGCAAGTAGTGCCACCCAAAAGAAGGTGTTGGGGTCGGTAATAAACGGAAAGCTGGCGATTGCCAAACCTGCTAATATGTGCGAAACGCCATAGACTACCTCTGCATTAACCCAGCGGTCGGCAATAATCCCAGTGATTGTTGGCATAAAAAGGGAGGAGATACCAAGGGTTAAAAATACAGTTCCAAATTCTGTTGGGCCCCAGCCCATTGTGCCAAACCAGTAGTTGGCAAATGTTATTAGCCATGCTCCCCAAACAAAGAATTGTAAAAAATTCATTGCTGTTAATCTCAATTTTACGTCCATAATTATTGGTTTTTATTGGTCATCAAACTATTTCTGAATTTTAAAGTATTTTAGCGGTATTATTCTTCGTTGTCAGAGTTGTCTTTTGCGGCGGCTTGGTCTAAATCTGTTTTTAGCTGTACTATGTCCCTTATCTTACCTGCTGCTTCATAATTTTCTTCATGCAAGGCTCTGTTCATAAGCTCATCTAAGTCCTCAAAAGAGGCACGAAAAAGAAGTGTATCTTCGTCTAAATCGTTAAGGTCTATCTTTTCGATATTAAAGTCGTTGCTCTCCTGTACTTCAAATTCGTTATGAGTTGGGTTGAGTAGAATGCCTGCTTTTTTCATTATTTTTGCTTGGCAAAAAATGGGGGCTTCAAAGCGTAATGCTATAGCAATAGCGTCAGAGGTACGAGAGTCTATTTGTGTTTTTATGCCGTTGCCTTCAAGGGTTATTTCGGAGTAAAAAATACCTTCTTCTAACTTTAGGATATTTATTTCGGTAACTTTTATATTAAATTCCTTGGCAAATATTCTAAATAGGTCGTGCGTAAGAGGGCGTTTGGGCGATAGCCCTTCTAGCTGAATAGCAATGGCCTGTGCTTCTGTTGTGCCAATAATTATAGGTAAACGCATTTGTTTTTTTTTCTCGCCCAAAATAAGGGCATAGGCCCCAGTTTGGGTTTGGCTGTAGGAAAGGCCTATTACTTCTAATTGTATTTTTTGATTTTTAGCCATCTTAATTATTGAGCTGGGCAGTTGCACTAAATTTGCCAAGTATTTAATGATTTACTAATATCTAATATTAGATAGAAGATTAACAAAAACAAAGATAGGAAAATTAGAATGTTTTGCAATATTTTAATTTTAAATATATTTTTCGAGGGCTTCACTTTGTAACTCCCAGTTTTCCATGGCCGTTTCTAAGTCCGATTTTAACTGCTCAAAATCGGAATAAAAATTGTTATCATCAATTATTTCCCCAGAGGATAATGTTTTTTCAGCATTAGCTATTTTTTGCTCCAAGCCCTCTATTTGAGCCTCTGTTTTTTTAAATTTATTTTGTAATTTCCTTAATTCATTTTTAGAAATAGATTCTTTTTGTATTAATGTGTTACTTTTCTTAACCTTTTGTTTATTACTGATATTTAATGATTTATCTTTCTTTTCAATCATTTTTAAATTCTCTAGCTTTTTCTTTTTAAGGAAAAGTTCTATATCGCCCGAGTGCTGTTTAATTTTCCGATTATCAAATTCATAAATTTTACCGACCAAGCCCTGTAAAAAGTCCCTATCGTGCGATACCAAAATTAACGTACCATCGTAGTTTTGTAGGGCTTGTTTTAAGATGTCCTTAGAGTGCATGTCCAAATGGTTAGTTGGCTCATCAAGAATAAGCAGATTGTAGGGCTCAAGCATCAATTTGGCAAGTGCCAAACGGGCCCGCTCGCCGCCCGACAGCACCATTACTTTTTTATCAATATCTTCCCCACGGAAAAGGAACTGCCCCAAAATATCCCGCACACGCTTGCGAACATCGCCCACGGCAATATCGTCAAGGGTTTCAAAAACGGTTTTATTGGGGTCTAAAAATCGGTCTTGATTTTGAGCATAATAGCCAATTTTTACATTATGCCCAATAATCATTTTGCCATGGTAGGGCAAATCGTTCATCAACACCCGCACAAGCGTAGTTTTGCCTTGCCCATTTTTCCCTGCAAAAGCCACCTTTTCGCCACGCTCTATTACCAGGTAAATATCCTCTAAAATAGGCTCGGCATCGTATCGCTTTGTAAGCGATTTTGTTTCCGCAACGATAGTGCCAGAGCGAGGTGCTGGCGGAAATCGGAAAGAAAGATTAGAAAAATCGTCTTCATCAATTTCTATGCGTTCCACCTTTGCCAGTTGCTTTATACGAGATTGTACAATGGCGGCTTTGGAGGCCTGATAGCGAAAACGAGCAATAAATGCTTCGGTATCCTCAATCATTTTGCGTTGGTTGAGGTAGGCAGCTCTTTGTTGCTGCCGACGCTCCACACGTAGCTCTTTATACTTGGTGTATGAGGCCTTGTAATCGTACGCCTTACCGGCGGATATTTCGATGGTTCGGCGAGTGATGCCATCTAAGAAAGCCCTATCGTGCGAAATCATAACGATGGCACTCGATGAGGCAATTAAAAAATCTTCGAGCCATTGGATAGACTCAATATCTAGGTGGTTGGTAGGCTCATCAAGTAGGAGTACGTTGGGGCGGCGAAGGAGGATTTTTGCAATTTCGATACGCATTCTCCAGCCGCCACTAAATTCTTGGGTAAGCCGAGTAAAATCGTTTTGGGTGAAGCCTAATCCTTTTAGTATTTTTTCGGCATCTGCTTCGGCGGAGGCTTCTCCGGCCATATCTAGCAACTCGCCAAGGTGGGTCATTTCTTCAATGAGCTTTGTGTAAGCGGCTGATTCGTAGTCGGTTCGGGTTTCTAATTCTTTGGTAATGCGTTTTATTTCTGCTTTCGCAGAATTGGTTTTTTCAAAAGCTGTGAGGGCTTCTTGCAGCACGGTTTTGCCTTCGGGATAAATCATTTGTTGGGGCAGATACCCAACTTCAATGTTGGGCGGTATGGAAATATTACCGCTATCTGGTTCTTGTTGCCCAGTCATTATCTTTAGTAGTGTGGATTTTCCTGCTCCATTTTTTCCGGTAAGCCCGATGCGGTCTTTTTTGTTTATCACAAATGAAATGCCTTTAAAAAGGTCTTTCCCTGTAAAGGATACGCTTATATTGTTTACTGAAATCATTTCGCTTTTATGTCTGATTTATTAGAGTTTACAAAAGTAGGAAAATTTATGAGTTGTATTTTATTTTTTGAAGTTTTTTAAAATACTAGGAAATTTTTGGTTTGAATTCAATTTTTAGATAGGAAGCTGATGTTAAAATCTACGGAAAGTCTAGTCTTGTTTAAAACCTGCTCTATAACATAAAAATAAGTTTTGGAAATCGTTTTTTTTTTTTTTCAGTTTTGCAGCGTAGAAACCCAACAAAAATAAATTCATTTTTTAACACTTTAAATTATTTTTTTATGAAAAAATTAT
>CAMZKQ010000241.1 GCA_947311265.1 uncultured Chlorobiota bacterium
CTACGATTTGGATTTAACCATAGAAGGTTTTTACAAAACCATGAGGCATTTAATCGAGTACAAAGAAGGAGCTAGTTTTTTTGATGACCCCGAAGGTGCTACTGCCGGAAGTTCGTGGGAAGGCAAAATAGAAATAGGAAAGGGCTGGGCTTATGGCGGTGAAATACTAATACAAAAAAGTGTAGGCGATTTTAATGGTTGGATAGGCTATACGCTTTCTTGGACAAACAGGCAGTTCGAGAATATTGCCTTTGGGCAACCCTTCCCCTATAGGTACGATAGGCGACACGACATAAGCGTTGCCCTTACTTATAAAATTAATGATAAAATAGACCTTGGTGCAACTTGGGTCTATGGAACAGGAATTGCAGTAACACTAGCACAGCAACGTTATATACCGATACAATTTATAGACGATAGAATCGACGAACTTGGTGGTAAAGAAACCTATACATGGTGGGAACCTACCGAATATTATGGCAAGCGAAATAATTTTAGGTTGCCGGCTTATCATAAGTTAGATTTAGGGATAAACTTTACAAAACCTAAAAAAAGAGGTCTTAGAACCTGGAATGTGAGTGTTTACAATGCCTATAATCGAAAAAATGCGTTCTATGTTGATTTTTCAGGGAGTAATTTTATTCCTAATCAAAATAAACGACAACTGATGAAATATAGTCTATTTCCACTCATTCCATCGGTGGCTTATATTTTCAAATTTAATTAACCCCCAACATTCTAAAAATAATGAAATATCTAAAAATAATTATAGACAGTTGCCTCCTTTTAGCTTTATACCAATCCTGCAAAGAGCCTATTGATATTGAGGTGGAAGATGCCGAACGTAAAATTGTACTCAATTCTTGGTTTGGTTTGGATAGCCTTATAACAGTACACATGGGGCTAAGTGCAGGGATTCTGGACGCTAAAAAAGAGCTCAAATTTATAGACGATGCCCAAGTAAAGCTGTATAAAAATAATCAGTTACTTGAAACCTTACAATCCGATACCAACGGCTATTACTTTTCGGAGCATCTAGCCGCAACGGGCAACGAGTATAAAGTAGAAATTGAATACAAAAATCTTGAAAAGATAACGGCCAAAACAACGCTTCCTAAACCTGTAAAAATAAGCTCGTTTGAGGCAGATTACCTAATTACTTCCTACGAAGATAATCCCAATGGAGATACCATTTACAATTTATCAAAAGCAGATATTTCATTAACTTTTAAAGATCATGTTAATGAGCAAAATTTTTATTTCCTTTCTTTTACAAGAAAGAAACCCATTTACCAATATACCCCATACGGGACAGAGTATCTGGACACCAAAGTAACTGGGATTGAGTATGATGTAAGGCTCTTTAATTATCAAAACTTCTTTGATTCGGGCAAGCAGAAAGGGTATGTTTTTTCTGATGAGTTTTTTGATGGAAAAGCGTACAATCTAAAAGCTGAACTTTATGATTATGAGCCAGTAATAGACGAATTTTTATACATTAATCTATACACTATCAATAAAGATTTTTACGAGTATGTTATCTCCTACTCGAAATACCTCGATGCTCAAGACAACCCTCTTGCAGAGCCCGTAAATGTATTCTCTAATATTGAAGGTGGTATGGGGTTTTTCTCTAGCTATACCGCCCAGCAAGATACACTTGTTATGGAGCTTCCGTTTAAAACGCCCCCTAACAAATAGCGAAGATTTAAACTTTGCCTACTGATTACCAACACGTTGCTAGATACAAACTCGTTGGAGAGTCAAAATCTAACGAACTATTGAGATTATACTCAAATATAAAAAGGCGAGGAAATTTAATTCCTCGCCTTTTAGATTTAAGTATTGTAAATGCTTATTTTACAATGGTCATTTCTTTAATTAAATTATCTGCACCAGCATATTTATCAATAATAAAAAGTACAAATCGGATATCTACGTTGATACATTTTTGAAGTTCGTGCTCAAAAGCAATATCGCCACTCATGGCCTCCCAGTTGCCATCGAATGCAATGCCAATGAGCTCGCCTTTGGCATTAATTACTGGGCTTCCAGAGTTGCCTCCTGTAATATCGTTGTCGGTAGTAAAGCAGATGGGCATTCTTCCGTCCTTTTCTGCATATTGTCCAAATTTTTTCTTTTTATAGAGTTTGCTTAGCTTTTTAGGGACATAAAACTCGTGGTTCTTATTTTTTGTTTTTACCTTCTTTTTCATATACCCTTTCATGTAAGTTTTAAAAGGCATTTTTTTACCATTAATTTCATAATCGCCTACTTTTCCGTAAGACAAACGCATGGTTGAATTGGCATCAGGGTAAAGGGCTTGGCTGTTGCCCATTTCACGCAAAGCGGCAACAAATTTTCGCTCGCCTGTTTTTTTATTTTTATCATTTACGTTTGTAAAATCGGAGAGTCCCCAATAGACCTTAAGCGAGCCCATGGTTACTTTCATTGCCAAATCGTCATCTAATTTGTCGGACGATGGGTTGGCAAGGAAATTGGCAAAGCGTTTTTCGTCGGTAAAAATTGAGGTAGAGTACAGTTTGTCGGCATATTTTTGGAAACTTCCCCCAAAATCGCTATCTACTTCTTTAAAGAACTCAGGATAAAATTCTTCTGGAATATCTGCTTTGTAAGCATTCATCATTGCTACAAATATTTTTTTATCCGTTGGCATATTGTAATCTTTAAAGAACTCTTTTGCATCTGTTTTTGCTTTATCAATAGTTGCTTGCTCTTTTTCAATTATACCTTTGGCAGCACGCCTCAGACTCAATGCACGTTTCATAAATTCGGCACCACCGTAAAATGCTTCGTACCAATAGTTTGAAACACGGTCGTATTTGTCGTTGCCTTTTACTGCGTTTTTGATAAGTGCAAGTGCGTCGTCGTATTTATTGATTCTATTTTGGTCGGCATAAATCCAGCGCATTAATGCCGCTTCTTGTTTTTTCTTTTTGCCAATAACATTAAGGGCTTTTAAGCCTTTATTTTGCCCAATAGAGTATTTGTAGTAGTTCGTCGAACGAGAATATTTTGAAGCATACTGGATACGGATTTTATCACTAGCGTCCATATCTTTTTTCATTATTTTTTGCTTTATGCCACGTAATTTTATACGGATTGAGTTTTCATTTTTTATGGTCTGTGCAACGCCCCAAGAAGTCATGTAGCGGGTAGTGCTACCTGGGTAGCCCATTGTCATTGCAAAGTCGCCTTTTTCAATACCTTTTATAGACACCGGGAAAAAGTGCTTTGGTTTATAAGGTACATTATCCTCGGAGTACTCGGCTGGATTGCCATTTTTATCGGCGTAAATTCTAAAAATAGAAAAGTCCCCAGTATGTCGTGGCCACATCCAGTTATCGGTATCAGCGCCATATTTTCCTATTGATGATGGTGGTGCACCAACTAAGCGAATATCTTTAAATGTTTCATATACAAACAGGTAGAAGTCGTTACCTTTAAAAAAGGTATTTACTTCGCCTTCGTAGTGTGTGCCTGCAACGGCCTTTTCTTCAAGTTCTTTTGATATTTTACGAATGGCGTTTGAGCGTTCGTCTTCTGTCATATCAAAATTAAGTACAGCATTTACTTCTGCCGTAACGTCTTTGATGCTTTTTAAGAAGGTTACTGTTTTTTTAGGATTTACTAATTCTTCGGACATTTTTTTAGCCCAAAATCCATCGGTAAGATAATCGTGCTTAACAGTACTGTGTGCTTGTATTTCGCCGTAGCCACAGTGGTGATTGGTAAGAAAAAGCCCTTTTGCCGAGACCAATTCGCCCGAGCATGAGCCATGATCAAGTGCAATAACTGCATCTTTAAGGCTACCGTGGTTTACACTGTAAATATCTTCGGCAGAGAGTTTTAGCCCCATGCCTTTCATTTTTTTGATGTTCAGTTTCTGCACCAAGAAGGGCAACCACATGCCTTCGTCATCGCCATCTGCACGCACTTGCGTTACATTAAGTATTAGCCCAAAAATGACTAACATTGATAAATACTTTTTCATATTATACTTTTTTTGAAAATAAATAATAGCGGCAAATGACTTTACCGCAAAGAATGTCTAAAATTATACATTTTAGATTAATATAAAAAATTACGACTCAAATTTAATGCCGTTTTTTTAGTCGTCTAAAAATAAGGGCTTTATTTAAGGTGTTAAAGAGTAAACTTCATCTCCATTCCAAAATTCACAAAAAGATTGCCCGCTTTCGGACAATAAAATGGAACTAAATAGTACTTAATTCTTAAAATGTTTATCCATCAGCATTTTAAATTTTTCTGCGGTATAGGGTTTCGATACAATTTCGTTAAAGCCTGCATCTTCTGTAAATTCCGAAAATTCGTGTGTATTATGTGCCGTAAGTGCAATAATAGGAATGCTTTTTTGGGGTTCTGAAAAGTTTTCTCTTATGTATTTTGCAGTTTCAATCCCATTCATAACAGGCATCTCTATGTCCATAAACACAATATCAAAATCATCTTCTTTTAGTTTTTCAATGGCCTTTTTTCCGTTGGATACCATGCTGCATTCGTGTCCTAGATTATCTATCATTGCACTTAGTAGTAATTGGTTAGAGAATATATCGTCCACTATTAATATGTTTGCTTTTTTCATTATTTTACGTTTTTCTTGTTTTGATTTCCTTTATTTATAATTTGAGCTGGTGGATTATAAATGTGCCTATTTTATTTAGCGGTAGCACTTTTGCAGTTGGGTCGTGCTTTATTGCCTCTTTGGGCATGCCATATACTACGCATGATTTTTCGTCTTGGGCAATGGTAAAAGCTCCGGTGCTTTTCATTTCGGCAAGCCCTTTTGCCCCATCATCGCCCATACCTGTGAGGATAATGCCTGTGGCATTATTGCCTGCGGCAATGGCTACCGAGCGAAAGAGTACATCTACCGAAGGGCGGTGCCTATTTACGAGTTGTCCGCCTAGTACTTCTACAAAATAATTTTGTCCTCGTCGCCTTATAATAAGGTGGCTATTTCCGGGTGCAATTAATGCCCTTCCGGGGATAATTTGGTCGCCGTCTTCGGCTTCTTTTACATTTATTCGGCAAATTTGGTTAAGCCTTTCGGCAAAAGAGTAGGTAAATTTTTCTGGCATGTGCTGTACTATAACAATGCCTGGGCTTGCTGGTGGTAATTCTTCAAGCAACTGCTTTACTGCTTCTGTTCCACCTGTTGATGCCCCGATTGCAATAATTTTATTGGTTACAGGAATTGCCGTAGGTTTGTGGTATTCTAAAATAACATCTGCATCGTATTTAGGTTTTACTACCATTGGCTCAAATTGTTTTTTGAGTTTTGTAACGCAGGCTGCTTTTACAATATCACAAATTTTAACTTTTGCTTCTTCTATTAAATCTTGTGTGTGTAGTTTTGGTTTTTCTAGTACTTCAACTGCCCCATATTTCATGGCTTTAAAGGCGGTATCTGTTCCTTTTTTAGAAAGGCTTGAAATGATTACAACAGGGATTGGGTGCTGTTGCATAATTTTTTGCAAAAAGGTTAATCCGTCCATTCTTGGCATCTCAATATCCAAGGTAATGACATCTGGGATTTGCTCCTTTATTACCTTTGCCGCCTGAAATGGGTCTTCTACTGCCGCAATTACGTTAAGTTGTGGGTCAGAATTTATGATTTCTGTAAATACAGTCCTAATTGTAGGAGAGTCATCAACAACAAGGACTTTTAGTTTTTCCCTCATCTTGTTTTTATTTCAGTTGAAAATTTATTTTGTGTATTTTTGGGCTTGCCTACATAGCGTTGCCTTACTTCGCCTGTTTGGGTGTAAAATAAGATTTTTCGCCCATATTTTCCCCCCACGCTAGAGCTTATTATAGGGATTTTAAGTTCTTGCAGGAGTTCTTTTGCTAGTTCTATATTTCTTTTACCTATTCTAAATTGGTTAATACTGGTTTCAATAACTTCGCCACCGCCAAATACTTTTGCTTTTATATCCTGCCGACGGCTACCCAAAAAGAGCATTTTATCAAGTAGCTTTTCTATGGCAATATTACCATAGCGGGGCGATGCTAGGCCTTGCCCATTCCAAAGCGGTAGCATAAAGTGGTTGATACCGCCTATCTGCAGAACGGGGTCCCATAGGCATACTGCTACGCAAGAGCCTAATATTGTAACCACTTGGGTAGGCTCTACTTCGGCAAAAATTGCAGCCGGATATAAGAAAAGTTTTTTCATGTATATAACTATTCTTAAAAAAGTTCGTCGTTACCATCACCAAAGAAAACTTCGTTGCCTTCGGAAGAAAAGTCGGTTACCTCATCGTCGCTTTGTTGCTCGGGTATGGTAATTGTAAATGTTGAGCCTTTGCCTTTTTGGCTTTCAATCTTTATATCGCCATTAAAGAGTTCAAGGAATGCTTTGACTACTGATAAGCCTAAGCCATGCCCACGGTTTATGGAGTTTATGCCGGTATCTAGCCTTGTAAAGCGGTCGAATATTATTTTTTGATTATGCTCGGAAATACCTATGCCATAATCTTTTATGGATACAATTAAGTTTTTATCTTTGTTGTTATGTTTTATTCTTATTTCGATATTTGCCCCTTTGCTAAATTTAATTGAATTATTTATTAGGTTAGCCAAGATGAGCCTTAATTTTTCGGAATCGGCGGTAAAATAGAATGTTTGGTCATCGCCAGTTTCTACATCTAGTTCAATATCGTAAGTTATTTTTTTGGCTTTTAAATCGCTATCAAAATCGGACATTATGCCAAGTATAATGTGTTTTACATCAATGTTGGAGAGTTGCGGATATACTCTTCCTGCTTCAATTTCTGCGGCGGCAAAAATATTTTTGAGCTGAAAATCGAGCTGAAATGCTTCTGTAAAAATAAGTTTTGCTAGCCGGTGTACTCTTTCCCAGTCGTTGGATTTGCTATCCATAATACTTCTGGATAACCCTAATACTGAGGCAAATGGGTTTACAATTTCATTGTTAATATTAGCAATAAAATGGCTTTTTAGCGACTCGGATTGTGTCAGCTTATCGTTTACTTCTTGCAACTGTGCAGTAAGGCTCTGGAAGTCGTCGATGGCCTTTTTCTTTTCTTCAAATCTTTTTTTTAGTTCTGCAAGTAAAACTTCGTCGGTTATTTCTAAGTTGCTCATATTATTTAGTTTACTGTGTGTCTATTTAAAATTTTCTTTCCTTATAGTTTCTGAAAGATGGTGGGTTGTAAGTGTTTAAGTGGTACGTCTATTCCTGTAATGGATTCTGAATGCCCAAGGAAAAAGTAGCCGCCTTTTTTTAAGTTTCGGCAAAGTTTGTTAATTACACTTTCTTGTGTTTTCCTATCAAAATAAATCAATACATTTCGACAAAAAATTAAATCATACATTTCTGTAACAGGGTAAGTTTTGTCGATAAAATTAAGCCGCTCAAATTTTGTTTTTTGCCTAAGCGTAGCCACTATTCTGATTAGTTTTTTTTCTTTATTTTTGCTTTTAAGTAAGTATCTTTTTTTTTGTTCTAATGGTACAATATCTACCCTATCGGCGGTGTAAATGCCGTCGATGGCTTTTCTTAAAATTTGTGTTGAAATATCTGTGCCATATATTGTGTAGTCGAATTGTGGGTTAGCCAATGTGTAATCAGAGAGCAACATTGCAGCTGTGTAAGCCTCCTCGCCACTAGAGCAGCCTGCACTCCAAACTTTAAATTTATTGAGTTGCTTTTGGGCAGTAAATTCTGGTAATATTGTTGATTTTAGGAAATCAAAATGTGCTGGTTCTCTGTAAAAATCAGTTTTGTTGGTGGATACTACGTCCATCATTTGTATAATTTCGCTGTGCCCTTTTTTGCTGAATACGAACTCAACATAGTCGTTAAAAGAGAGCATTCCTAACGCCCTTAGGCGTTTTTGCAAGCGACTTTGAAGCATTATTTTTTTGGCTTCTGGCATTTTTATACCAAATTGCGAGTGTATAAAGAGGCTCAATTTCTGAAAATCAGCATCTGTTAGTTTTGCATCAAAAATTTTGTGCAAATCGTTGTTTGAAATGTTGTTAGAATCTTTCAAAATCGTTGTCGTCTATATTGTCTTCCCCTAGGTTTATATCAAATCCCGTATCGTTGCTAAAATCTGTAAATCCGAGGTTTTCATCGGGGTTTATTTTGTTCGTTATTATGCTCGTGCCTCTGTTTTCATTTTCATTGTTCAAATTGACTTCGGGCACTACAGATGCTGGGTTTTGAGTATCTATTTTTTGATTTTCATCAATGGTAAAAAAGCCTATTTTATTTCTCATCATTTCAGCTTGTGCAGCGAGTTGCTCTGCATTTGTGGCCATTTCTTCTGATACTGCGGCATTTTGCTGGGTTACTTTATTGAGTTGCTGTATGCCATTGGTTATTTGCGTAACGCCAGAGTTTTGCTCCTTGCTGGATACTGTAATATTTTTTATTAGTTCCGATGTTTTTTCCATTTGCGTAACAATCTGTGCCAGTTGCTTGTCAGCATTGGCAGCATTGGCAACCCCTTGTCGGGTGTCGTCTTCGATTTCAAAGGCAGCGTCTCGGCTAAATTCTGCAAGGCGACGGATTTCTACGGCTATTACTGCAAATCCTTTGCCATAACTTCCTGCGGCAGCAGCTTCTACCGAAGCGTTAAGTGCTAGTATGTTGGTTTGCTTGGCAATATCGTTAATTATTGTTATTTTTTCGGCAATTCTTTTTATTAGTTCGCTTGTTTTTTTTACGCTACGGTTGCCGCTATGAACTGATGCTCCTGCTTTTAAGACATTGCGTTCTGTAATGGCTGAGTTATCCATATTTTGTTCAATATTTGCCGTCATTTGCTCCATGGAGGCAGATACTTCTTCTACCGATGCGGCTTGTTCTGATGCCCCTTGCGATACATCTTGTGCACTAGCGTTGATGTGGTTACTGGCATAGCCCAAGTTTTCGGCGGTTTCTCTTACCGATTTTAGTACCTCTCTAAATTTGGTGAGTACCTCGTTCATTGCTTCTGCAATTTTTGTAATTTCTTTGCCTCCGGAAGTTTTTATAGTAAGTGTTAGCTTGCCTTTTTTTACTGCCTCTAGCCCACTTACCATCTGTTTCATAGGGCGAACCACTTGGAAGGTGGAAATAAATAAGAAGACTAAGAA